>CALXHO010000001.1 GCA_944388125.1 uncultured Gemmiger sp.
AATATTTAAGCTGGGAAGAACATTGGTGATCTTGCCGTTGCGGGTGATGACACGGACGTTGAAGCGGTCGGGGTAGCGCTTGTCCTGCAGGCAGCCCAGGCCCTTGACCCGCTTGATCTCCTCCGGCGGAATCTTGCCCTGGAACTTCACCTTGACCTGATTGAAGGTGACACCGCCTTCCAGGACACGGGTATTGGTGTAGCCGCAGGCTTTCAGGCGATTCTGCAGGAAGTAACCGCGCTTACCCCTTGCGCAGACCAGCAGCAGCTTGGCATCTGTGGCCAGGCCCTCGATGGGGCCATGTACAGCGGACAGATTGACCCACTTTGCACCGGGAATGGCGGGTTGGGGCTGCACGTCGATGACCTGATAGTCCGCAGCTGCTCCCGCAGCGTACTCTGCCGGGGTAAAGGTTTCAAAGTTGCCGGAGAGTTTGTTCTCCAGAATGTAGCAGGCCTGGACAAAGGGATGGATGGCGGTGGAGAAGGGCGGCGCATAGGCAAAGTCCAGCGTGTCGAAGGTCTCCAGGGTGGCGCCCATGGAGATGCCTGTGACCGCAATGTCCACCATCTTGTCCACAGCACCGCCGCCCAATACCTGGATACCCAGCAGTCTATGGCTGACGCGGTCGGCAATGAGCTTGGTAATGAAGGCTCCTGCGCCGGGATAGTAGTGCGCCTTGTCGTCGGTCACGCAGACGACGGTGGCCGGGTCGTAACCGGCATCCTTTGCCTGAGCCTCGGTCAGACCGGTGCGACCGGCATTGAGGCCATCCATCAGACGGACGACACCGGTTCCCAGGCAGCCGCCGTACAGTGCCTCATGGCCGGAGAGATTCCGGGCCAGGCAGCGGCCGGTGATGTTGGCCGTGGATCCCATGGCAGACCACTGGGGCTTGCCGGTGAGGGCATTGAACACCATGGCGCAGTCGCCCACCGCGTAGACGTCAGGCAGGTTGGTCTGCTGTTTGTTGTCCACCCGGATGGTGCCTTTGAACATGTCCAGGCCGCTGTCCGCCAAAAAGCCGGTGGCGGGGCGGATGCCGATGGCCAGCACCACCAGATCTGCCGGGATCTTGCCCGAGTCGGTGTCGATGCCGTCGGCCTTGTCGGCGCCGGTAACGCCCTTGAGTGCCGTGCCGGTCAGCACCCGCATGCCCTTGGCCTGCAGCTGGCGCTTGACATAACCGGCCATTTCAGGGTCAAAGATATTGGGCATGAGCTGATCTGCCATATCTACAACTGTGACCGACAGGCCCTTGGCCATGAGGTTCTCGGCCACTTCCAGGCCGATGAAACCGCCGCCCACCACGACTGCGCGGCGGCTGTCGTTTTTGTCCGCCCAGTCCCGGACACCGATGGCGTCGTCCGGGGTGCGCATGCAGAACACACCGGGCAAGTCCGTGCCGGGGACACCGGGCACGAAGGGCTCGGCGCCCACTGCCAGAATCACCTTGTCATAGTTCTGGATGCTCTCGGCGCCGGTATCCACATCCCGCAGGGTCACGGCCTTGGCAGCCGCATCCAGCCTGATGGCTTCCTGGCCGGTAAAGACCTGTACGCCGGTCAGCCCTGCATACTTTGCCGGGGTGTTGACGATAAGGTCTTCCCGGGTGGGGATCTCGCCGCCCACATAGTAAGGCAGGCCGCAGCCTGCATAGGAAATGTCCTTGCCCTTGGTATAGATCACGACTTCGGCATCCGGCTGCTCACGCTTGAGCTTGGCCGCCGCCTTGGTACCGGCAGCCACGCCGCCGATGACGAGAATTTTCATACATTGCCTCCCTTTCGGAGTGCTCTGCGGGCAGGCATCGCCCGCGGGGCTTTTCCTGGTTTGTTTTTCGGTAATGACGGAGCGGTCCTGCCTCCTTCCCTGTCCATATTCTGTGCCGTATTTCTCGGCCTTTTATTCGGTTTTGCGGGTATCCTGCTGTTACGTTCCCGCATCCCTGCGGGCAGATGTTACGGCTGCTTTCTTTGTCCCGGAATTACTCGCTTGTGGGGACAATCACTACTACTAAAAGCATACTCCTCCCCGGGTTCTCCGTCAATTATTTCAACCTCAGAGAACCCCTATTATTTCTTCTGTCCAATTCATTTTCCTTGTCTTTTGGCAAAGCTTTTTTAGACGCAAAAAACCAGAGGCAAAGTCCAGGATTCCGACTTTGCCTCTGGTTGATTTTATTGAGGGGAAGGTCCGATTACCACGGCGTCAGTTCCAGGTAGAGATCCTTGTACTGGCGGGCGGAATTGCTCCAGGAAACATCCTTGGCCATATCCCGCTGGACGACCTCGTCCCAGTGGTAACGATTGACGAAATATTCGGTCTTGGCACGGTTGATGGCATCCAGCAGAAGGCCTGCGTCATAGCGGTCAAAGGTGAAACCGTTGCCGTCGCCGTTGAAGATGTTGTAGGGCTGGACCGTATCCTTCAGGCCGCCGGTTTCCCGGACGATGGGCAGAGTGCCGTAGTGCATGGCGTTGAGCTGGGTCAGGCCGCAGGGCTCAAAGCGGGAGGGCACCAGCAGAGCATCGGCTGCCGCGTAGATGCGGTGGGCGCGGGACTCGTCGTACTGGATGCAGGCGCTGAACATACCCTTGTAGGCATCCTCATAGTAGCGGAAGGTATCCTCGTACTCCTTGTCGCCGGTGCCCAGCACCACCACCTGGGTGTTGCCGTCCATCACCTGAGGAATGATGGCGTTGACCAGATCCAGGCCCTTCTGGTTGGTCAGACGGGAGATCAGGCCGATGACAAACTTGCCCTGATCCTGAACAAGGCCCAGTTCCTGCTGGAGGGCCAGCTTGTTCTGCCACTTGTGCTCCAGCACATTGGTGATGTCGTAGTTGACCGCCAGAGCCGGATCGGTGGCAGGATTCCACATACCATAGTCAATGCCGTTGACGATGCCGCGCAGCTTGTCGCTGTGGTAGCGCAGGTGGTCCTCCAGCTTTTCGCCGTACTCGGCAGTCTGGATTTCCTGGGCATATGTATAACTGACAGTGGTGATGCGGTCGGCGTAGGCCAGGCCGCCCTTGAGCATGTTGGCATCCTCATAGCCCTGCTTCATGGCCCCCATGTTGAAGACTTCGTCCGGCAGGCCGGTCCAGTACTTGAGGGTGGGAATGTTGTAAATGCCCTGGAAGCGCAGGTTGTGGATGGTGAGCACCGTTTTGGCGTGGCCAACAGGAGAGTTCTGGAACATGGTGCGCAGATACACCGGGACCAGAGCCGCCTGCCAGTCATGGCAGTGGATGATGTCCGGGATCCAGTTCATGTAGTTCAAAGCAGCCAGTGCCGCTTTGCTGAAGAAGCAGTACTTGGGAATGTCATCCACCAGACCGATATAGGGATTGCCGGCAGAGAAGAACTCCTGGTTGTCGATGAAATCATAGACAACACCGTCATGGACGTACTCCATGATGCCCACATAGTAGCTGCGGCCAGTCAGGCCCAGGTCCATGTAAAACTCTCCGCGGTAGACCATCTGGTCCTGGTACTTCTGCGGAATGCAGGCATACCGGGGCAGAATGACACGCACATCGCAGTTCTCAGCCACCAGTTCCCGGGGCAGGGCGTACATGACATCGCCCAAGCCGCCGGTCTTGACAAAGGGATGGCACTCCGATCCGATAAATGCAATACTTCTGCGCGGGGTGGTATATTGCGGTTCCATAGGCGCTTCCTCCTTCGGCTGAACCGGTTCCGTCACAACGGTCTTGGGTTCCTCCGTCACAGGGGCTGCCTGTTCAGCCGCAGGCTTGGTCTCCTCCGCGGCGGGGGCTGGATTTTCAGTTACGGGTTTTACTTTTTCTTCCGCCGGAGCTGTCTTTTTGGCTGCAGAGGCAGTTTTTTTGGCAACGGGCTTTGCCTTTTTGGCGGCAGGCTTGGTTTTCTTGGGAGCAGGCTCCGCATTCTTGGCAGCGGGTTCCGCTTTCTTGGTGACAGGTTCAGCCTTCTTGGCGGCAGGCTCAGCCTTCTTGGGAGCAGGTTCCGCATTTTTGGCAGCGGGTTCCGCTTTCTTAGTGACAGGTTCTGCCTTCTTGGCGGCAGGCTCTGCCTTCTTGGCGGCAGGCTCTGCTTTCCTGGCAGTGGGCTCCGCTTTCTTTGCGGAGGGTTCGGACTTTTGGGCGACAGGTTCGGTCTTTACAGGGACAGGCTCGGCCTTTTTAGCTGCAGGTTTCGCCTTTTCGGCGACAGCCTCCGGCTTTGGGGCAGCGGGCGCGTTCTTTTCGGCCACAGGCTCGGATTTCTTTTCCGCTGGCTCAGCCTTCTTGGCAGCAGCCGCAGTGTTCTTTACGGCAGCCGGAGCAGTTTTTGCCTCGGTTGAGGACTTCTTGGCGGACGGCGCTTTTTTCTGTGCCACAATATCTCTTCCTTTCCAATGGCTTTCTGCCGATGCCTCAAGGCCGCAGATCTTCAAAAGAGTTTCTGCGGCCAGACTTTCCGAAACAGCAACCGGCAGGGAGCAGAACAGCCGCAACTATCCCGCTCTCAGGCCTTATAAAGAAAGATTAGCATATTTTCGTTCAAATTTCAATTACCCATGCATCATTTACGCAGCTCTACCGTCCACATTCACTTATTTTCGAGGCGCGCCCATGGTTTTACCGATCACTTTTTTCTTTCCGTACACAGTTTCCCCATTTTTCGACGTTCCATTTTCCACAACTCGTTTTTTTGTTCCGCTTTTCTCAAAACCGGGCGGGATTTTCACAGCAGTTTCTCACAAAAGGACACACAAAAGACGGTCCCCCTCTGAAGGGTGACCGTCTTACGAATCAGATCATTTTTTTGATTGCCATTAAAGGATGACCGTTTGCCATTTCCAGTAATCCCTCCGCCACCCTGGCCGGGAGTGCTCCGCAGCTGGAGAGCACCACCGCCCGCAACGGAGCGTCTGCACCGGACATGACCATCATTTTGAAGGTCGGGTCCTCATAATCGGCCTTACCGCCGAAACTTCTGGCCATGATCCTCTCCGTGGCCTTGAAAACAATCCCCATCACCGCCGATAGGCCCTTCATCTCCATGGAAGAATTCTCCATGGTGAAAATACCTTTTTCCAGAGGCGGGTCCACCTGCAGCGGCCCGCCGTACAGAGCAGCAAACTCTCCATCGGCAGGCAGCCCCTGCAGGGTCTCGTACCAGCTGCCCTTCTGCCAATCGGGGGCCGGCACCGGTTCCCCTTCTACCTGCAGTTCTGCGGACAGGCGGATATCTTCGCTGGATGCTCCTATCTGGATCGTGTAACAACCGGCCGGAATCTTCCATCCATCCGCCCACACTGCAAAACTGCGGTCATTGAGACGGAAGGTCACGGTCTTTTGCTCTCCGGGAGCCAGTTCCACACGGGCAAACCCTTTCAGCTCCCGCAGCGGGCGATACAGTCCATCCTGCGGCGGCGCGATATACAGCTGCACCACCTCGGCGCCGGGACGATCTCCTGTATTGGCAACCGTGACCCGGACAGTCTTTTCCTCCACGGTCAGGTTGTTGTACGCAAAGCTCGTATAGCTCAGGCCATATCCAAAGGGAAACCGCACCGGCACTCCTGCCTTGGCATAATAGCGATAGCCCACATACAGCCCTTCCTTATAGAAGGTGGTCTTTTTCCCGAACGTTTCCCGGCTGGGCACATCCTTATAAGACATGGGCCAGGTTTCCGTCAGCTTGCCGCCGGGATTGGCCTTACCCGTGAGCAGATCTGCCGCAGCCTCGCCGCCTGCCTGCCCGGGCAGTCCCATGTACAGCACAGCCTTGACCCGGTCCAGCCAGGGCGTTTCCACCGCGCTGCCGCAGAACAGCAGGACCACCGTGTTGGGATTGGCCTGCGCCACCGCATCGATCAGACGGAGGTGGCCTTCCGGCATGGTCATATTCTGACGGTCAAAGCCCTCCGACTCGTAGACATCGGGCAAGCCTACGCACACCACGGCGATTTTGGCGGACTTTGCCGCAGCGACGGTCTGAGCCAGGCTTTCCTCCGTCACCTCGCCTTTTTCATTGCAGGCGGGGACAAAGGGCACATCCGTCCATACATCCCAAAGGCTGGTCAGCTGGGTGGGATTGATGTGGCTGGAGCCGCTGCCCTGATACCGCATGGTGCGGGCCATCTCGCCGATAAGCACCACATCCTCCGTCTTCAGCGGCAGAATGCCCTCTTCATTTTTCAGAAGAACCGCTCCCTGCTCAGCCACTTTCCGTGCCAGGGCATGGTGGGCTTGTCTGTCAAAAGGTTTGCCTTTGGGACGCGAGGCGCCTTTCAGCGCCAGGGCAATGACCCGGGCGGCACAGGCATCCACTTCGCCCTCAGACAGCGTACCTTCTCTGACGGCAGCCTCCACCCAGTTTTCCATATACTTGCTGCCGCCGGGCATGCTCAGATCACACCCGGCATGCATGGCCTTGACCCGATTGCACAAAGCCCCCCAGTCGGTGACAACCAGGCCCTCAAATCCCCAGTCCCTGCGCAGCACATCGGTGAGGAGCCAATGGTTATCGCTGGCATGAACATTATTGATACGGGGATAGGAGCACATGACGGTTTCGGGGTGTGCACGGCGCACCACCGCCTCAAAGGCAGGCAGATAAAGTTCCCGCAGGGTCCGCTCGTCCACCTGGCTGTTGCCGTTGAAGCGCTTGTACTCCTGATTGTTGGCAGCAAAGTGTTTGAGGCTGGTCCCGACGCCTGTACTCTGAGCACCGAGAACCCAGGCCGTCCCCATATCCCCTGCCAGGTATGGGTCCTCGGAAAAATACTCGAAGTTACGCCCGCACAAGGGGTTGCGCTTGATATTGACGCCGGGCCCCAGCACTACATCCACGCCGTAGGAAAGGGCTTCCTCCCCGATGGCTTTGCCCTCCTCTTCCAAAAGCTCCGTATTCCAGGATGCGCCGCTGGTCACAGCGGTGGGAAAACAGGTAGCCTGCTCCGACCGGTTCACTCCCAGCATATCGCTGGCGTTGGACTGGTATCGCAGACCGTGAGGGCCGTCGCTCATGGTCACGGCGGGAATGCCGTACTTTTTCATGGCCTTACTGTGCCAGAAATCCGCACCATTGCAAAGGGAAATCTTTTCTTTCAAGGTCATCCGTTTCAGGATTTCTTCGATCTGTGTATCCATGGGTTTACTCCTTCTTCTGCGGGAAATCAGCTTCTGCCTGATTTCCGCCGCCCCCAACATTTGTCCCTCTTTCAGCTCTGCACAGCGGCGCGGGCGGGCGAAAGCGGATCAGCTGTCGGCTCTTCAAGCCAGAAGGCTCTGCTCCAGATACCTTTCCACATCAAAGGGGTCCAGGGTGCAGTCCTTGCGCAGGTAAAGAGGATGATGAGGATGTCCCTTTTTGGACCGTGCGCCGGCGGAATACCACTGTGCACCCAGTTCTTCCCCCACAGCGATCATGTCCCGCAGGCAGTCCGCCAAGTAGGGCCGTTTCTCAATGATGGTCCCCCAGGCGGCCCACACCGCAGGGGCTCCCGTTTTTGTCTGCTCCAGAGCCCACCGGAACGCTGCCATATTCTCCCGGTGAAGCACCGGGTTGCAGACTTTTTCCATGTCATCGGGACGGGTGGCGCGCTGGGCGTAAACATTGAACATAATAAAGCTGTCGTACCCGTTGGCCAGAGCAATGCGTTCCACCGACTTGAGGGTATTGTCCAGATCATTGGGCGCCGCTGTGGAGGGGTTGATGCCCACACAGATCAGTAGTTTTTCCCCCGCTGTGCCAAGAATGTAACGGTAATCGCGGTAGGTGTTGGGGACATACAGCCAGCGGGAAACGTCGTAGTCCGGGCTGGGCTTGCGGGCTTGCTCCAGGGCCTGGGCGAAGGGCAGGATCTCCTGCTGGAAGGTATCCCGGGTGGGGATGTGCATGAAAAAACCTCCTTGCGGGCGGTTTGCGCATTCCTCCGCCCGATGCTATACTCACTTTATCAGAATACCGTCAGGAGAAGTGCAATGCAATACCAAATTGTCAGACAAGGTCGATTTTTGTCCCGTCCCAACCGATTTATCGCCCGGGTGGAGCTGGACGGCGCCGAGGAGACGGTTCATGTCAAGAATACCGGCCGCTGCCGGGAGCTGCTGGTTCCCGGGGCCACGGTCTATCTGGCTGAGGGAGAGAATCCCAACCGCAAGACCCGGTACGATCTCATCGCGGTGGAAAAGGGTTCCCTGTTGGTCAACATGGATTCCCAGGCCACCAACAAGGTCTTTGGGGAATGGGCTGCGGCGGGGCAGTTTCGTCCCGGGCTGACCTTGCTGCGGCCCGAGACAGTCTGGGGAAATTCCCGCTTTGATTTTTACTGGGAGGACAGTGCCGGGCACAAAGGATTTGTGGAAGTCAAGGGCGTCACGCTGGAAGATCACGGCCACGCCCGCTTCCCCGATGCCCCCACCCTGCGGGGCGTCAAACACCTGGAAGAGCTGGTCCGCTGTCACGAGGAAGGTTACGGGGCCGCCGTCTGTTTTGTGCTGCAGATGGGCGGTATGACCGATTTTGCCCCCAACGACCTCACCCACCCGGCCTTTGGAGACGCCCTGCGCCGGGCTGCGGCCCGGGGTGTGGAGGTTCTGGCCATGGAATGCGCCGTGACGCCGGACAGTCTGGCCATTGCCGCCCCGGTTCCTGTACGGCTGTGAACACCCGATGCCATTTGGGCCGGCATCCTTTTTCCGTAAGCAGCAACAAAAGAGAGACCGGCAGCCCCGCAAGGGGCTGCCGGTCTCTGCATTCACAGTGGTCAATAACCGTTCACGGCAATTACTTTTCTTCCGCGCGGGCCATGGCCAGCTGGAAGTCCTTGAGGTCGGTGAAGATCTCGTTGGTGTAGGGGTTCTTCCGCTGTTCGACGGCGCGCTTGACGATGATGGTCAGCACAATGACATTGGCTGCCAGGGCCGCAATGGCGATGACGCCCTGCATGGTGGGATCGGCTGCCGTGGGATGGGTTGCCGCATCCATCACACCGTCCACATAGAGCACGGGGATGGTGGCGAACACGCCCTGATCCTGGAACAGCGGGAAGACCTGGGCAAACATGCACCACAGCGCCAGGGTGTTGGCGCGGTTCTGGATCCAGCCGCCCTTGTTCCAGAAGGCGTTGGCAAAGGTGGGTGCCAGCAGCAGAGCCAGGCCGCAGTACCAGGCATGGGTGGGCAGGTTGTTGTAGGTGTACTCAAAGTTCCACAGATCGTAGGCGATGATGTACAGGAAAGTCATGTCGGGCCAGAGCATATCCTGCTGTTTCTTGGAGGAGTAGATGCCCCACCAGCCGGTCATGCAGAGGATGTTCAGGATGCCGGCAATACCGTTAACCCAGTTCCACCAGCCGCCGTAGACCCACACATTTTCGCTGGACAGCCACCAGCGGCTGCCGGTCTCGGCCAGGGCCATAGCGCCGCGGATGCCGGACTCAAAGTCGCTGGCCACGGCAATCAGGATATTGATGGCCACGATGGCAAAGGGAAATGCCTTGAACCAGTGGGTCTTGCCCACACCCCACTTGTACTTGAGCATCATGAAGCCGATGCATCCGATGGTGGCGGCGTACAGCTTGGCATAGTGGAACCAGCTGTTCATGTAGAGATAGGTGGGATTGTTCAGCGCCCAGTCCGCGCCCATGGCTGCGCCCACGGCCACCGCAACAAAATAGACCGTAAGCCCCGCAGGCAGGATCAAAAAGCAGAAGATGCCGCCCTGTTTGGTGCGGCGGGCCAGTTCGTTGACAAGAATCAGCCCCACGAAGACTAGCAGCCAGCCAAACAGCTGCCAGCCGGCGTTCTCGCCGTAAATTTGAAACAACATACAAAATTCCTCCCAATTTTATGATTTTACAGCGTATCCCCTGCGGAGGTCTCCGGCGGTTCCGGCACTTCCTCCTCAGGCACTGTAATATCCCGGATCATGGTCTCGTTGCCCTGGATCAGGTGCGTCTTTCCACTGCCGCATTCAGGGCAGGTGCGGCCGTGGGCTACGGTGGGATAGATGCATCCGCAAGTTTCACACAGCGTCTTTGCCGGGATCACCGCCACCTGCAGCTTTGCTCCCCGCAGCATGTCGGACTTGGAGGCCGCCCAGGTCCAGCAGTCCTGAAGATAATCCTCCAGCACACCGGATACCTCGCCCAGTTCCAGCGTCACCGCATTGACCCGGCTGACGCCGTTCTGGCGGCCCACTTCCTCCACACTGCGGATGATATGAAAGACAATTCCCAGTTCGTGCATATCAATCGTCCTTCTTGCCGAAGCGGATCTTGATCTCCCGCTGGATCATATAGGGCAGAATGGCCTTGAACTTGTCCTCGCTGCGCACCATGGTGCTGCATTCGGGACGCTCGCGGTAGAGATGGATGGCGTCGAACTCGCACTTGGTGGTGCAGACGCCGCAGCCGATGCACTTGTTGGGGTCCACCACCGAGGCGCCGCAGCCCAGGCAGCGGGCGGTCTCCTTCTTCACCTGCTCCTCGGTAAAGGTGAGGTGGCCGTCCCGGAAGGAATGGTGATAGTCGATGTCCTGCGCCATGCCTGCCGTCTGGCGGGCAGTGGTATCGTAGCTTTCCAGGGCCAGGTCGTCCTTGTTCAGCTGGATGAAATCCCGCCGGTTGCGGCCGATGGTCATGCTGGTGTTGGGCTGGACAAACCGATGGATGGACACGGCGCCCTCCTTGCCTGCCGCGATGGCGTCAATGGCAAACTTGGGTCCGGTGTACACGTCGCCGCCCACAAACACGTCGGGCTGCGCCGTCTGGTAGGTCAGGGCGTCGGCCACCGCACGGCCGCCGCGGCCCAGCTCCACCCGGGAGCCCTCCAGCAGGCCGCCCCATTGGATGCTCTGGCCGATGCTGAGGAATACATGGTCGCACTCCACCGTGACGGTATCGTTGTCATCGTAGGTGGGGGCAAACTTGCCCTCGGCGTCGTAGACCGAGACGCAGCGCTTGAACACCACCGCAACGGCCTTGCCGTCTTTGGTGAGAATCTCCTTGGGGCCCCAGCCGCAGTGGACGTTGGCGCCGTCCTCCTCGGCCTCGGCAATCTCGGCAGGAGTGGCAGGCATCTGTTCCCGGGCCTCCAGGCAGTACATATCCGCTGCCGCTGCACCGCAGCGCAGACCGGAGCGAACCACGTCGATGGCCACGTTGCCGCCGCCCACGACGACGATCTTGCCGTCGAGGCTGATCTTCTCCCCCTCGTTCACCTTGTGAAGGAAGTCCACTGCAGTGACCACATTGGGCGCATCCTCCCCGGGGATACCGGCCTTGCGGCCGCCCTGGCAGCCGATGGCCACATAGAAGGCCTTGTAGCCCTGGGCGCGCAGCGCATCCAGCGTCACGTCCTTGCCGACCTCCACGCCGCAGCGGATCTCCACGCCCATCTGGCGGATGATGTCGATCTCGGCCTCCACCACATCTTTTTCCAGCTTGTAGGAGGGAATGCCGTAGGTCAGCATGCCGCCGGGCTTTTTGTTCTTTTCGAACACAGTGGGACGGTAGCCCTTCTCGGCCAGATAGTAGGCGCAGGACAGCCCCGCCGGACCGGCGCCGATGATGGCGATCTTTTCCGCAAAGCCGCCCCGGTTGGAAGGCGGGTTGATGGGCGGGACATAGCGGGTGGCCGCTTCCAGGTCCTTCTGGGCGATGAACTTCTTGACTTCATCGATGGCCACCGCCTGGTCCACGGTACCGCGGGTGCAGGCATCCTCGCAGCGGCGGTTGCAGACGCGGCCGCACACCGCCGGGAAGGGATTTCCCCGCTTGATGAGGGCCAGGGCATCAGTATAGCGCCCCTGGGCCGCCATTTTCAGGTAACCCTGCACCGCAATGTGAGCGGGGCAGGCCGTCTTGCAGGGCGCGGTGCCGGTGTCATAGCAGTTGATGCGGTTTTTATCCCGGTAGTCGATGTCCCACTTTTCGGGGCCCCACTTGACCCGGTCGGGCAGTTCCTGGCGGGGATATTCCACCGGACCATGGGTGGTGCAGAGTTTCTGGCCCAGCTTGACCGCACCGGCGGGGCAGTACTCCACGCAGCGGCCGCAGGCCACACAGTTTTCCGGGGTAACATGGGCCACATAGGCGGAACGGCTCATGTTGGGAGTGTTGAACAGCTGGCTGGTGCGCAGGGCGTTGCAGATATTCACATTGCAGTTGCAGATGGCAAAGATCTTGTTCTCGCCGTCGATGTTGGTGATCTGGTGGACGAAGCCGTTGTCCTCGGCCCGCTTGAGGATGCGCATGACCTCGTCGTAGTCCACGTAATGGCCCTTCTTGGTCTCCACCAGGTAGTCGGCCATGTCGCCCACGCCGATACACCAGTCCTCCGGGTCATCGCCGCAGCCCTCCCCCATCCGGGCCCGGGACATACGACAGGAGCAGGGGCTGGCGGCATATTTGCCGTCATACTTTTTCAGCCAGTGGGAAATGTGCTCGATGTCCACCGACTGGTTCTCGGTCTCGATGGCCTTCTCCACCGGGATGACGTGCATGCCGATGCCGGCACCGCCCGGCGGCACCATGGCGGTGATGTGCTCCAGCGGCAGGAAGGTCATCCGCTCAAAGAAGGCGGTGACCTCGGGATGGTCCTGGATCTGGCTTTTCTGCATGTTGAAGAACTCGGCGCTGCCCGGCACAAACATAGGCAGAACATACTGTTTCTCGTGGCGCTCGTTCTCCCAGTTGTACTCCAGCAGACCGACGTAGCTCATCTGGTAGAGCAGCGGTTCCAGCTCCTCGGCGGATTTGCCGGTGGCCTTGACCAGCTGCGGCAGGGTCATGGGCTTGCGCACCTTCATCTTGAGGGCCACATCGGCCATCTCATCGGTGATGAGCCCCGCCAGTCCCCAGTATTCCGGGTCATCGACGGTGAGGGGACGCAGTTTGGCCGGGATGCGGTCGGTGATCTTCTGGCCCAGTTTGAGAATCTTTTCCCGTGGCTTTTCGTCCTTGGGAATCTTGAAGGGCAGCTTGCTCTCATCCAGAGGGAAATGGGTCTCACTCATGGTCGGCATCCTTGTTCTTCCAGGCGGCGACTTCGGTGCGCAGCCAGTCGGCCCACTGGTCGATGCCCTCGCCGGTGCGGGCAGAGATGGGAATGATCCTGGCGTTGGGGTTGCGCATGTGGACGTACTCCCGGCATTTGTCCATGTCAAAGTCAAAGTAGGGCATGACGTCGATCTTGTTCACCAGCACCACATCGCAGATGGTGAACATCAGGGGATATTTCAGCGGCTTGTCATGGCCTTCCGGCACCGACAGGATCATGGCGTTTTTCACTGCGCCGGTATCAAACTCCGCCGGGCAGACCAGGTTGCCCACGTTTTCCAGAATGGCCAGGTCCACATCCTCCAGCCCCAGGCCTTCCAGGCCCTGGCGGGTCATGTCGGCATCCAGATGACACATGCCGCCGGTATGCAGCTGGATGGCCTTGGCACCGGTCTCAGCGATGGCCCGGGCGTCCACATCCGAGTCGATGTCCGCCTCCATGACGCCGATGCGCAGTTCATCCTTCAGCGCCGCAATGGTACGGCGCAGGGTGCTGGTCTTGCCCGACCCCGGGGAGGACATAAGGTTGAGCAGAAACACCCCTTTATCTTTCAGCTGGCGGCGCATCTCATCGGCCTGACGGTCGTTGGATGCAAACACGCTCTGCTTGATCTCGAGCACTTTCACCTTGTCCACAACAAGCATCCTTTCTCTGGCTCTGCCACACGCAGGCGCAGGCCCGGGCAGAATTTTCCATTTATTGTGAATAGTTTAACACTCCGTGCCCCCCGCGGTCAACAAAGCCGCACAGATTCAGTAAAGATATGAAAAGCAGGGCTTTCTATTGGGCGAAATGTATGATAAAATTTCAGCATGGTATGTGGTATAGCCACAGCCCAGAAAGGAGTGCCGGAATGGAATTTGAAAAGCTGTCGGCCCCCAGTCTCAAGGATCTGTTTGTCCAGCAGCTGCGGGGGATGATTTTGTCCGGGGAGCTGCCGGTGGGGACCCCGCTTCCCCCCGAGCGGGATCTTGCCCGCCAGATGCAGGTGAGCCGTGCGGTGGTCAACGGCGGCATGGCGGAGCTGGCCAAGCAGGGCTTTGTGGAGGTGCGCCCACGTCAGGGCGCCGTGGTGGCCGACTACCGGCAGCACGGGAATCTGGACACGCTCATTGCCATCATGGAGTACCAGGGCGGCGTGCTGGGCAACGAGGAGGTCCAGTCTATTCTGGAAGTGCGCCGGGCGCTGGAACATCTGGCCGTTTCCAACACCATCCGCCGGGCTTCCCAGCGGGATCTGGACCGTCTGGGCAAGCTGCTGGCCGCCATTGCCGAATGCGATACTCCCGCCCAGGCGGCGGAGGCTGCCTGGAACTACCAGCACGAACTGGCCCTGGTGAGCGGCAACAGCATCCTTCCCCTGATTTACTATTCCTTCAAGTCGCCGGTCATCACCCTCTGGACCCGGTTCTGCCGGCTGTACGGCATCGAGGCACTGTGCCGCAACACCGAGACTCTCTACGACCGCATCTGTGCCCGGGATCAGGAGGGCGCCGCCCGGTGGATCGACGAATACCTGGGACAGGCTATCTCGGGCGGGCAGCAGATCTACTGCGAATAATTTTTTCCTCTGCGTCGGTACAGACAGAAAAACGCACATCGGATGATCGTCCTTCCGATGTGCGTTTTCGTATTCTGAGCCCATGTATCGGCTGTTTTCACGGCTGTTCTCTGTCCGATGCCGGAACGCTTTCCTCTTCCGCCGGGCAGGTGATTTCCATGATATCCTCAATCATGCGGTGGAGCAGCATGGCCTGCTCAGTGGGCGCCGCCGTATAATAGACTTCCTTGCCCTCCCGCCGGTTCACAATCAGTCCCGCAGACCGCAGCTGCCGGAGATGATGGGACACCGCCGGGCTGCTCATCTGTATCATGGCGGAAAGATTGGTGACACATTCCTCGCAGTGGCACAGCAGCCAGAAAATACGGATGCGGCTGCCGTCCCCCAGCTGCTTGAACACCTCCGCCACCGTCTGGAAGTTTTCCACACTGGGTACCCGGCTGCTTTGCTGTTCCATGGCCTGTCGGTGGTCATGGGGCAATGTTTGCTGTGCCATACTGCTCTCCCCTCTTTCCATCTTATCATACCACAGATTTCCACCCACGAAAACCCGGGACATCGCCTTTTCCCCGCCTCCATCTCCGGGGGCTGGGGCAACCCTTTTTATAGAAACAGGCTGCCCATCTGTGCTTACTCACAGACAGTCAGCCCTTGCTATCTGGAATGCCTTATTTCAGCAGATCAGCCAGCCGGGCCAGGCGGCGGACCGCCTCGTCCAGGACCTCCTCCGACCGGGCAAAGTGCAGCCGGATCAGATGGTTCACCGGCTCCCGGAAGAAGCTGGAGCCCGGCACGGCTGCCACGCCGATTTCCCGGATCATCCACTCGCAGAACTGCAGGTCGGTGTACCCTGCAAACTGGGGCAGGTTCAGGAAATCCTGAATATCCACCAGCACAAAATATGTGCCCTGGGGAATGTTGTGCTTGAGGCCGATTTTCTCCAGCCCCGCCAGCAGGTGGTCCCGCTTGGCGGTGTACAGGGCCAGCAGGTCATCATAATAGGACTGGGGGAACTCCAAGCCCACCACGGCCGCCTCCTGGAGGGGCGCCGGAGCCCCCACCGTCAGGAAGTCGTGGACCTTCTTGGCCCCCTCCACCACATAGGCAGGTCCGATCAGGTACCCCAGCCGCCAGCCGGTGATGGAATAGGTCTTGGACAAGGAATTGCAGGTAATGGTGTGGTCGTACATTCCGGGCAGGGACGCCATGCAGACATGATGGTTGGGGGCATAAACCAGATGCTCGTACACCTCGTCGGTAATGACAAAAGCGTCATATTTCAGGGCCAGTTCCCCGATGTCCATCAGTTCCTGCCGGGTAAAGACCTTGCCGCAGGGGTTGGAGGGGTTGCAGACAATAATCCCCTTGGCGCCCTGGCGGAAGCCTTCCTCGATGATGGAACGGTCAAACTGATAGTCCGGCGGCACAAGAGGCACATAGATCGGCTCTGCCCCCGACAGGATCGCGTCGGCGCCGTAGTTTTCGTAAAAAGGGGAAAAGACCAGGATCTTGTCTCCCGGGTTGCAGATGGTCATGACAGCGCACATCATCGCCTCTGTGCCGCCGCAGGTCACCACGATCTCCTTGTTGGGGTCCACCTCCCGGCCAAAGGCCTTGGACTGCTTTTGGGCCAGGGCTTCCCGGAAATTCTGGGCACCGTAGGTCACCGCATACTGGTGAGGGCCTGTGTAAGCCACCCGGGCCAGGGCATCCAGCATTTCCCGGGGCGGGTCAAAGTCCGGGAATCCCTGGGAAAGGTTGATTGCGCCATATTGATTGCTGATGCGGGTCATCCGGCGGATCACTGAATCCGTGAAGGTTCCCACGCGGTCACTCAATGCAGGCATAACATGGTTCCTCCTTGATCATTCAACAGGATGCCCCTATCATAGGCCCACACCGCACAATAGTCAAGGCGGGGGTTACGCTGGAAAAGGATCTGTCTCCGGTTCAGGCACGCATCTGCTGGAGTTCCCGGCGCAGGCGGGGCCAGAGAACGGCAAAGAACATGAGCAGACTGAACCCGGCCCCCACAAAATCCGAGATGGACCCGGCATAAAACACCGACTCCACCCCGCCTATATGGGGCAGTACCAGCAGGCAGACTGCGTAGACCAGCTTGCGGAAGATGGAGATGGGGAAGGCATACCGGACCTTTCCCATGGCAGTGAGTCCGTCCACCAGCGCATACTGGACCGCCACGCCGATCAGGGCCAGGGTATACCGGCGCAGGCAGAGCGATGCCATTTCCAGCAGTGCGGCATCCTGCAGAAACAGTCCGGCAAACCATCCGGGAGCCAGCTGGACGGCCACTTCCAGAAATCCGATGTACGCTCCGCACAACACGAACACCCAAAGAAAAGACTGCCGGGCCTTGCGCACATTGCCCGCCCCGTAGTTGTAGCTGAACAGAGTACCGCAGCCGGTGGTGATGCCCTGGGACGGACAGAACACAATGGTAAGGAAACTCTGCACCACGGTGGCGCAGGTGATCCAGGCGTCGCCCTGTTCCCCGCCATAGCGCCGCAGCACAATGTTGAGCAGGATAATAATCATGTTATCCAGCAAAGTGATGAGAAAGGACATGGAGCCGGTGGCTATGATCCTCCGGCAGATTTTTCCCTGGAGGCGATGCAGGCGCAGCCGGACCGGCATTTCCGGCCGGCAGAGCTGAAAAAGCACATAAACCGCCATCAGGCACTGGGCAATGACCGTGGCAATGGCAGCGCCCCGCACTCCCAGACCCAAACCGAAAATCAGCAGCGGATCCAGAATCACGTTGGTAAGGGCCCCAATGATGACGGCGATCATCCCCTTGCGGGCAAAGCCCTGGGCCAGAAGAAACTGATTCATGCCCACCCCCAGCAGGGAGGCCAACGTTCCCAATATATAAATGGTAAAGTAGGCGGAGGCATAGGGGTACAGGGCATCGCTGCATCCCAGCAGATAGAGAAGGGGTCTGCGCAGAGGCAGCAGTACCGCCGTGACGGCTACCGCAATGCCAACCACCAGCCAGAAAGCATTGCCCAGTGCCTGCTCCGCCCGGCGCTGGTTTTTCTGGCCCAGGCTGATGCCCATGAGAGACGCGCCGCCGATGCCCACCATATAGGCAAAGGCAGTGATGGCGGTCAGGGCCGGGGCACAGATTCCGATGGCCGCCAGGGCCTGTTCCCCGCCCTGGGGTATGCGACCCACAAAAATCCGGTCCACAATACTGTACAAAAGATTGAACGCCTGCCCGACCATGGCCGGGACTCCCAGCCGCAGCACCAGGCTGCGCACCGAATACCGCTCCATCAGTTCCCGGGTCGTTGTATATTCCGCCATACTCCATGTGGTCGGAAAAGGCCCGCAACACCTTTTCCGGCCGTCTTTCCCTCCCCTTTTGTTCCGGCCGCCCCCGGCGACGGGAAAACATTTCTTTCATCATACTCGGATCAGTGCAAAATGCAAGTACGCACCCGATGTTCAGCTACTTACTGGCAGGAAAGCATCCGGGCACGCGCCTTTCCATTTTTTACTTTCCATCGGCAATTTCATACTATCCGTCAGGTAAGTGGATTTCGGATCCGTTAGTATCGCACTTTCATGTTCGTACTTGTTTTTCCTCCTGCACTTGTTATGATAATAGTATCCGGAGCGGTCCACCGACTGTACCTGCACAGAAAGGAGATCCTGTACCTATGGCAAAAGATTTTGGTGTAAAGCCCTACCTGTTCCCCATGCCGACCTATATGATCGGCACATACAACGAGGATGACTCTGTGGATGTCATGATGATGGCCTGGGGCGGCATCTGCGCGGAGGACATGGTTGCCCTCAACCTGGAAGCTGAGCACAAGACCGTCGCCAACCTGGAGACCCGCAAGGCCTTTACTCTGTCCGTTCCCGGCGCCGACAACCTGGCTGCCTCGGACTTTTTGGGCATTGCCAGTGCCAACAAAATGGCGGACAAGTTCGCCCGCACCGGCCTGCATGCCGTCAAGAGCCAGCGGGTCGATGCCCCTGTTATTCTGGAGTATCCCCTGACCCTTGAGTGCGAGGTGGTGGAGATGCAGTCCCAGCCGTACGGTCTGCGGGTTCTTGGACGGATTGTCAATGTCATGGCCGACGAAAAGGTACTGGACTACACCGGGAAAATCGATGCCGGCAAGCTGCAGGCCTTTGCCTTTGACCAGATGCAGAACGGCTACTATGCCGTGGGGGAAAAGATCGGCCAGGCATGGCACAGCGGCGCCGGCCTCATGAAGCCGTGACCTTTCCGGGCGGAAAACAGCCTATCGCAACAGCAGGGACTGTGGCAGTCCCAACCCCCGGGCCCGGAGCCCACTCCATAAAACAGCAACCACCGTCAAACCCGACGTCATGCCGGGTCCAGCGGTGGTTTTTGTTTTGAGGTGTTTGTCAGGGAATGTATTTCATGCCCCAGCAGAAAATGGCATAAAACACCGGAAGTAGATCTTTTCCCTTTTCGGTCAGGGAATATTCCACCCGGGGCGGAATCTCATTGTACTGTTCCCGGTGTACCAGGCCGTCCCCTTCCAGTTCCTTCAGGGCGTTGGCCAGCATGGTGTTGGTAATGGGGGTCAGCATCTTTTTCAATTCTCCAAACCGCATGGGAGACTGAATGCACAGTTCATAAATGATCTGGAGTTTCCACTTGCCCTGGAGCATCTGGACGACCGGCGTGACCGGACAGTTGCCCTTTTCTGTCAGAAGGACACTGCTCACCCGGCGCTGAAATTCTTCGTAGGTCATGGACGGATTCATGGATTTGCCTTCCTCCGCTGGTATGGTTTTTCGTACCAAGTACAAATATTCTGCGTACTTGAAGCTTATTTTGTTCTTAGTATAATAATTGTATCGGCTTTGTGTTGGCCTGTCAATTTGAATGCTTCTGAAAGGCATTGTTACGCCAGCCAAAGAAGTATCATACATTCTGGTGGTGGAAATTCTCATGGCTGTATGCATCAAGTCCCAAATTCAGAATATGAATCTGGTCATCGGCTGTACCATCGGATGCAGCTACTGTTATGCCAGAAACAATGTGCGGCGGTTTCATATGATCGAAGATTTTGAGAACCCGGAGTTTTTTCCTGGGAAACTGCGGCTCATGGACAAAGCCCGCCCTCAGATTTTCCTGCTCACTGGAATGAGTGATTTTTCCGGTTGGAAGCCGGAATGGCGGGAGCAGGTGTTTGCCAAAATGGAGCAGAATCCTCAGCACCAGTATCTGTTTCTGACCAAACGTCCGGAGGAGATCCAATTTTCCTCCCGCCTGGACAATACCTGGTTCGGGGTCACCGTCACATCCCGGAAAGAGAAACGCCGGATTGCCGATCTTCGGCAGCATATCCACGGCGGACATTACCATGTCACCTTCGAGCCGATGTTTGACGATATCGGCGCGGTGGACCTTTCGGGCATCGAGTGGATCGTCATCGGAACGGAAACCGGACATCGCAAGGGCAAATCCGTATCCAGGCCCGAGTGGGTGCAAAGCCTGACTGCGCAGGCCCACGCCCTGGGCATTCCGGTCTTTATGAAAGAAGATCTGCTCCCCATCCTGGGGGAAGCACAGATGATTCAGGAATTGCCCCCGGCATTCCAAAAGATTCTGGAGGAACAGCGAAAATGGCAGAAATGACCCAAAACGGCATCCTGATCCGGGATGTCCCGACCAAAAACATCATGACCAAGTCCAGCCTGCCGGTGGGCGGATACTCCGTCAACCCGTATGTGGGCTGCACCCATGGCTGCAAATACTGCTATGCCTCCTTTATGAAGCGTTTTACCGGGCATACCGAGCCATGGGGCACGTTTCTGGATGTGAAACACTGGCCGGAGATCAAAAATCCGCAGAAATACCGGGGACAACGTGTGGTCATCGGCTCGGTGACCGACGGCTATCTGCCTCAGGAGGAGCAGTTTTGCAACACCCGGCGGCTGCTGGAACAGCTCAAGGACAGCGGCGCGGAACTTCTCATCTGCACCAAGTCGGATCTGGTGGTACGGGACATTGATCTGCTCAAGGAGATGGGCAAGGTCACCGTATCCTGGTCCATCAACACCCTGGATGAGGACTTCCGGGCGGACATGGACCATGCCGTGAGCATCGAGCGCCGTCTGGCCGCCATGAAGCAGATCTACGACGCAGGCATCCGCACCGTCTGCTTCATCGCCCCGGTCTTTCCCGGCATCACCGATTTTGAAGCCATCTTCCACCGGGTGAGAAACCAGTGCGATCTGGTCTGGCTGGAAAATCTCAATCTGCGGGGCGGGTTCAAGCAATCGATTCTGGACTACATCGGGGAAAAGCATCCTGCCCTTCTCCCCCTCTACCAGGAGATCTACAACCATGACCGCCGGGACTATTTCCGTTCCCTGGAAGCCCGGGCAGAACGTCTTGCCGCTGAAAACGATTGCCCCTTTGTGGACAACGAGCTGCCCTATGGCCGGGCCCGGCAGGGTCACCCGGTGATTGTGGACTATTTTTACCACGAGGAGGTTCGTGGCTCGGACAACACCGGCCACCGCAATCGAAAGGCCTGACGCCGCCGTCATGCCATCGGAGCCTTCCCTTCCCCCTGCCAAAAATCTTTAAGCGGGAGCTGTACCATCAGCTCCCGCTTTTTGCGATTGATTTTCCCACCTTCCTATATAAGGAAAGGCGGTTTTAACCATCCGCAATATTTTTTTCAAAAAAGGGTTGACAAATGAATCACAGAGGATTATTATGGCATTACAGTTAAACGGTTGTTTAATTGATACGATGAACACATGACAGAGAGGAGTTATCCCAATGAAAAAGACATACAAAATTGATGTAGACTGCGCCAACTGTGCCAATCTGATGGAAAACGCTGCCCGCAAGACTGAGGGCGTCCAGAACGCCACCGTCAACTTCATGACGCAGAAAATGATCGTTGAGTTTACCGAGGGTCAGGAACCCGCCGGAGTTATGGCCAATGTGGTCCGCGCCTGCAAAAAGGTGGAGCCCGATTGCGAGATTTTCCTGTAAACAATATTCCCAGCTTTCTCCGGGCGCCGGCCCCGGTACTCATTGATGACAGAAAGGTTGATTCTTCATGCAGGAATCCATTGTAAACGGATTGCTGGTGGTGGTTGCCCTTCTCGCCGTGGTTCTTCAGATCATCGGCACGAAGCCTTCCGCCAACATGACACGGAAACAGAAAACCATGCTCTGGCGGATACTGGCCGCCACTCTCCTGTTGCTGGTTCTTCAGGTTTTGGACGCTTCCGCCTTCGCTGTGTTCGGCGTTGCGGGACGGTGGATCCGGCTTGCCATATTCCTGGTCGATTACCTGGTCATCGGCTATGACATTCTGCGCAAAGCCTACAAGGGAATCCGCAACGGCCAGGTCTTTGACGAGAACTTCCTGATGGCCGTGGCTACTTTGGGCGCCCTGGCTCTGGCAATCTATGAAAACGGCGATTATCTGGAAGCCATCGCCGTCATGCTGTTCTACCAGATCGGCGAATGGTTCCAGTCCTACGCCGTGGGCAAGAGCCGCCGCAACATCAGCGAGCTCATGGACATCCGCCCCGACTACGCCAACGTGGAGCAGGACGGCGCTCTGGAACAGGTTGACCCGGATGAGGTGGCCATCGGTACCGTTATCGTGGTACAGCCCGGCGAAAAAGTTCCCATTGACGGCGTGGTGGTGGATGGGGATTCCACTCTGAACACCGCCGCCCTCACCGGTGAGAGTCTGCCCCGGGATGTCCATACCGGGGATGAGATCATCAGCGGCTGCATCAACATGACCGGACTGCTTCACATCCGCACCACCAAGGAGTTTGGGGAGAGCACCGTATCCAAGATTCTGGATCTGGTGGAGAATGCCTCCTCCCGCAAGTCCAAGTCGGAGGATTTCATCTCCCGCTTTGCCCGGATCTACACCCCCGCTGTCTGCTATGCCGCCCTGGCCCTGGCTGTGCTGCCCCCTCTGGTGCAGATGTTCGCTTTGGGTATGGATGCCGCCTGGGAAACCTGGATTTACCGCGCCCTCACCTTCCTGGTCATCAGCTGCCCCTGCGCACTGGTCATCTCCATTCCTCTCTCCTTCTTTGCCGGGATCGGCGGCGCCAGCAATGCCGGCATCCTGGTGAAAGGCTCCAACTATCTGGAAATTCTTTCTCAGACCAAAGTGGTGGTCTTTGACAAGACCGGCACTCTGACCCAGGGTGTCTTTGAGGTCAACGGCATCCATCACAACGAAATAGAGGACGAGCGGCTGGTGGAATACGCCGCTTTGGCCGAGAGCGCCTCCTCCCATCCTATCAGCAAAAGCCTGCGCAAGGCCTACGGCAAAGAGATTGACCGCAGCCGGGTCTCCGACATCCAGGAGATCAGCGGCAACGGTGTCATCGCCAAGGTGGACGGCATGGAGGTTGCTGCCGGCAACGACAAGCTTATGGCCAGGCTGGGCATTCAGGCCATCCCCTGCCACAGTGTAGGCACGATCATCCATATGGCCGTTGACGGCAAGTACGCAGGACATATCGTCATCTCGGATGTGATCAAACCCAACTCCCGCCAGGCTGTCCGGTCCCTGAAGGCGGCTGGCGTGCGCAAGACTGTCATGCTCACCGGCGACGCCAAGAAGGTGGCCGACCAGGTTGCCGAGACCCTGGGCATCGATGAGGTGTACAGCCAGCTGCTGCCCGCCGACAAGGTGGCCAAGGTGGAGGAGCTTCTGAACGCCAAGACCAGCGAGAAGGCACGCCTCGCCTTTGTGGGCGACGGTATCAACGACGCCCCTGTTCTGCGCCGGGCCGACATCGGCATTGCCATGGGCGCCATGGGTTCCGATGCTGCCATCGAGGCCGCCGACGTGGTCCTGATGGACGACGATCCTTTGAAGATTGCCAAGGCCATCAAGATCAGCCGCAAGTGCCTGAACATCGTCTACCAGAACATTGTGGTGGCCATCGCCATCAAGCTTCTCTGCCTCGTTCTGGTGGCTTTGGGCTTTGCCAGCATGTGGCTGGCGGTCTTTGCCGATGTGGGCGTCATGATTCTGGCTGTTCTCAATGCCATCCGGGCATTGTTTGTCAAGAATCTTTGATGCCTCTTTTCCACAGCAATCCAACCGTAAAACTTCTTTCTGATCTGATTTCACAGTCAGCTGCAAAGTCTGATATAAAAAAGATGGAGCTTCCGGAGAGCAAGATTCTCTGGAAGCTCCATTTTCTTTTGTTGGAATTTCTGCGGGCTTTTTCACCGGGCAGGCACATTTTTACGTTATTTCGTCACTCTACTTATTCTAAACCAATGGTCGAGATGGGGAAACCTCTGGTCGGTTGAGAATCCGGAACGGTGCATGTACAATAAAGACAACGAAACAAGCAAAGGAGCAGGTCCCATGAAGAAAACGCTAGGTATGTTAATTTCCGAAACCCGCAAGCAAAAAGGCATGACACAGTTGGAACTGGCTGAAAAGATGGGCGTCACCGACAAGGCCGTCTCCAAATGGGAGCGGGACCTGTCCTGTCCGGATGTGAGTTCTCTGCCCACACTGGCGCAAGTGCTGGACCTCTCGCTGGATGAGCTGATCCAGGGGAAATCCGAGAAGTCGGAAACCGGGAACAAAATTGCTTCCCTGGTCGGTACAATTCTCAAAGGAGTGGCACTGGCCATGGGCGTGGCTGTCGCAGTCCTTTCTGTCCTGAACGCAATCACTCCACAGCAGGCTCTTCCCATGCTGGGACTGGGACTTGCCTGCCTGGCCGTTCACGCCATGGAAGATCGATCATGAAAGATTGCATTTTCCAGACAAAAGGGCCTTCCTGCGTTTTTGAGGCAGGAAGGCCCTTTCGTTGGTATGGACTGGTGACGCGCCCCTGCCGGTTCCCGTTTCAGGGCCGGAGGCTTACACCTGGGTAAAGACCTTCGCCATGATCTTCCAGCCGGTCTCGTCCTTCTTCAGGGCATGAAAATCCACATAATCCGCGCCAAAATAGTTTTCCAGCGTGACACGGATCACGGCAACGTCGTTCACCACATCCAGAATGTCTACCTGGGCCCTGGAATCGGCGGGTCCGGCCTGGGTGGCGCCGTCAAAGCAGGACCACCGGTGCGCCGTAAGTGAAGCGGGTAAGAGATCGGATGGTGGCCAGTGCCTCTTTACTCTTGAGAATATAGATTTTCTGAGGTTGGTAATTGACCGCCGTCGGAGCAAGCTGTCCGGCTTTCAGGATTTTTTCCATGACTTCCGGCTCGATGGGGCGGTCAGAGAAAGACCGGACGGAATACCGTTCCGTGGCCAGCTGTAAAAAGTCCATTGTTTCCCTTCCTTTGGGGCCTTCTGCCCCTCTGCTCATTTCTGGATGGTATTGGAGTTCTGATTGTATGCCTTGGCCACGCACTTCCACTGGCCGTCCAGTTTCAGCAAAATCAGCACATCGGTAAAGTCGATGCTGCCGCCCCAGCCTTCTTCCAGCACCCGGGCAACTGCCAGGTTTTCCTCCACCATCAGCACATCCACACGGGCCTTGAACTTCGGGTTGCCGTGTGTGGTGTCCACGTTATGGTAGAACTGCTGGATGGAACCGTGTTCCAGCACACCGTTCAGCCGGCCGAACAGTACAGCCTCATCCAGAAAGAGTTCCTTGGCATACTTGCTGTCGCCCTCGGCCACACTCTTGACAAACTTCATGGCGGCTTCTTCCACTGCCTGATATTCCTCGATGGCAGATCTCGTGGTAGTTTCCCTCCTGTAAATCAGAAATTCAGTTTATATAAAGCGGTTTCGCCTTATACCATAGTTGCCGCACCGCCCGGCAGGCGGCGCTCCGGAGCCGGGACACAGCCCCATGGGCATGGTTCCGGCCCTCAGAATTGACTTTGTTTTTGGATGATACTATAATCATAGCAAGCACAGGAAAGAAAACAAGTACGCACACGAAAGTGCGATACTCACATGAACGTTCAATACTTACACGGAGGAAAGTATAAAATGGGACAGCGCTGTATTGCAAACGAATGTCTTGGCACAACAGGGTTCAGCTATACCCTGTCGCTCATCAACGGGAAATACAAGATGACCATCCTCTACACTCTCATGGAATTCGGCATCGTCCGCTTCAATGAGATGAAGAAGTACATCGGGGAAATCTCCTACAAGACCCTGAGCTCCACCCTGAAAGAGCTGGAGGCAGACCAGCTGGTCCACCGGGAGGAATACCCTCAGATCCCACCCAAGGTAGAATACAGCCTGACCGAGCGTGGCAAATCCCTGATCCCTATTCTGGATGGAATGTGCGAGTGGGGAGACAAGAACAGATTGCCGAAGAAAGAAAAACAGTGAAAAAGGCGGTTTCTCTCCTGCAGGAGAGAAACCGCCTTTTTTTTGGCGCCGAATAGGCATCAATGAGTTCCTGGTTGTACTCCACACCGGCTTCCTTCAAAGCGGCCAGGAGATCCACCTCCAGGGTGGCACACTGGCCGGAGCCGGAACCGCCGGTGATCCACTGGGTGGCGGACCAGCCAAAGACGTTCACCTTGTTGACGTCCTTGCTCAGTGGCAGAACACTTTCCTCATTGCGCAGCAGTACAGTTCCTTCTGCCTGGATCTGTTCTGCCAGGGTGTTGCCGGCCTGCAAAAGCTCATCGCTGAGCTCCGCACGGCTGCCCATAAACTGGTCCAGCGTACTGCGGAAAGCAGCGCAGGCAATGTTGACGCCCAGCCCCAGAACCAGCAGGATGCAGATCACTGCCAGATTCAGCTTGCCGGGTTTCTTGACGGATTTGCTGTTCATCTATTTTCCTCCTTCATTTTTGCCGCTCCCCTTCGCCAATTCAGCGGGCGCGGCGTTCTGGATACCAGTATATTTTCTTCTGCCGGCTTCTTGGCAAAAATTTCGTAACTGGTTATTTTTCCTTCGCGTTTGACATGTTGCATAATTATTTTTTACTTTATAGCCAATTTTAGTGTTAAGTTGTTGTGCATATTCACAAGAAGCAAAACTGCCCTGGCAGGATGTTCCCACCAAGGCAGTTTGCACAGATGTTTTTTTCAGTCCGGCAACGGAAGCAGAATGCTGAGGGTAAACAGGTTGTCCTCGGTGGAAATATCCATGGACCCGCCATACCGCATGGCGATCTGACGGATGCTTTCCAGTCCAAAGCCGTGGTTCCGGGCATCCTTTTTTGTGGATATGATGCGCTCCTTGTCTTTGCGCAGATCATGGGCAAAGTAGTTTTCAACCTGAATAAACACAGCCCCCAGACGCTTTTGTGCAGTAACTGAAATATTCCGGGCGTCCGCGTCGGGAACCTGCTCGCTGGCCTCAATGGCGTTGTCCAGGGCATTGCCGAACAGGGTGTACAGATCCACCGGGCTGATGAATTCCAGAAGTCTGCCGTCGGCCATCCAGGTGCACTCGATCTGATGCTTCTCGCACAGCAGACTTTTCTCGGTCAGCACCGTATCCAGAACCCGGTTGCCTGTTTTGACAGAGCAGTCGTATATCATGGCGGACCGTTCCAGTTCCTGCAGGCTTTCCTCCCGCTCCTCCGGGTTTGAAACCAGGCGCAGTGCCGATACCTGATGTTTGAGGTCATGGCATTTGCGGTTGATGATGTCGATGGTTTCCTGGGAGAGATGGTACTGGTCCTCCATCTGGATGCGCAGCCGACGTTCCGCCTCCGCAGCCGCCGCCAGATTCAGTTCCCGCCGCTGCTCCATTTGCAGCCACAGCAAAAACTGACAGCTGCACAGGTCATAGGCCAGGCTTAAGGGATAGGCAAAGTTCTCCCGCAGTCCCGGCAGGTAGCGGAAGGGATAATTCAGCACCAGTCCCATAATCAGCATCAGGCTCAGCACAATGACGGCTTTCCGCCATGTGACCAGATACCGGCCGTTATGTGCCAGCTTTCTGGCCGGAAAGATCCAGCTCAGCGCCATGGTTGCCGCCAGCAGAATCCAGTTCAGGCTCATATTGAATGGGCCTGTTCCGTAATTACCCATAATCACAGAAAGGCAGAACTCGGTGTGCTGTACGGCATAGACGCAGGCCATCCCGAACAGCCGGTCCTGCCGGTTGAGTTTGGTACAGACCGCAAAGATCAGCAGCGAGGCACACAGGGGCAGGACAAAGTAGAGAACCTGAAACAGGGCATTGACCCAAAACTGGGTAAAGAGGTGTCCCGCCTCCTGCCAGTCGTACAGCGCATTCAACACGCCTCCCAGCAGAAAGCAGACCACTTCCGAAACCGCCAGACGGACTTTCCAGTTGGGCCGGTGTTCCAGCGGCAGCACAAACACCGCCGTGCAAAGCGCCATGCCCTGCATGAAATCCGCCTGAAATACCTGTGATATAAAAGCTGCTGGTGTCATACGCTTTTCCCCTCGGCATAGGACAGCAAGGCATCGATCACCGCACGGCGCCGGTTCCGGCTGACCGGCAATTCCCTCTCTGCCACCCGCAGTGTGTTGCCATGGACACGGTCGATGTAACGGATATTGACCAGGTAACAGTTATGACACCGGACAAAGCCCTGGGGGATCAGGGACTTTTCCAGACTGGACAAGGTGGAGCCGCCGGTGGTGATGACCCCCTCCACCGTGTGATACTGCAGATTGTGGTCAAATATTTCAATGTAGTAGATGCGGCTCAGGGGCACCCGCACCATGTTTCCGTCGGTTTTCAGGATCAGGGCTTCATTTTCCCGGGTGCGCAGCAGGCGAAGAACCCGCTTCAGCCGCATGGCCAGAGCCGGGTATTTCACCGGCTTGAGCAGATAGTCCAGTGCCCCCACGTCATAGCCGTGGATGGCATACTGGGCAAGATTGGTAATGAAGATGAGGCAGACATCCGGGTCTGTTTCCCGGATGCTTTTCGCCGTCTCAAAGCCGTTCATCACGGGCATATCCACATCCAGGAACAACAGATCCCATTCCGGGCGGTAGTCCCCGGCAAGCTTTGCACCATCAGAGAACAGTGTGATCTGTGTTTCCACCTTGTTTTCCGCTCCGAACTGCTCCACCTGCTCCTGCAGCTGACGGGCTGCCTGCAGATCGTCTTCCACGATTGCAATCCGAACCATCCTGTGATGCTCCCTTCTCCGTGTTTTGCGGCCCTTCTTTATAAAAATATTATACTAGAAAGGGATAAAACCCGCAATAAAGCCGGTATGTATGGTCTGTCTCCTGCTTTCAGATTCTGCCCGCCACCCTCTCTTAGATACAGAAAGGACCGGCCATACGGTCGGTCCTTTCTGCATGTTATAGAAGAAAGAGAAGACGTCTTTCGTGGATGTCAATGCTTATTTCGCGTCGGTGGCCTTCTTGCTGCTTCTCACCAGCATGACCACACTGCCGGTGGTCAGCACCGCCATCACACCGGTGACCACGTACAGGGTCATCTGCCACCAGGGGGTGATGGGACGCACGGTCGCGTTGCCGATGTTCATGGCCTGGCTGTGGGTGACCGAGTAGGCGATGTTCTTGACGGCGCGCTGCACGGCGGTGACCATGGCCGGATCGTTTTCCAGGCCGTCCAGCGTGGCCATGCCCATGCTGTATCCATCCCAGATATCCTGTCCGGCCAGAACGCCCAGACGGTAGTCCATGAAGCTGGCCATGACCGAGCAGTCGGTGATGGCTGCGCCGTCCATGCCCCACTCATCCCGCAGGATGCCGGTCATCAGGCCATGATGAGCGCCGCTCCATACCACACCGATGCGGTTGAAGGAGCTCATGACGCCCATGCCGCCGCCCTTGGCGACGCTGCCCTCAAAGCCTTCCAGGTACAGTTCCCGGATGGCCTGCTCGTTGGACCAGGTGGAGATGCCGTAGCGGCCTTCCTCCTGATCGTTCAGGGCAAAGTGCTTGGTAAAGACGTAGACGCCGCGGTCCTGAATGGCTGCGACCTCCACAGCGGCGATCTGGCCGGAGAGCCAGCCGTCCTCGGAGTAATACTCAAAGTTACGGCCGCAGTAGGGCGTGCGATGGATGTTTGCGCCGGGGCCGTAGATGCCCGCGTAGACCGTGCCGGTGTCGGAAGGTGCATGGAGGAAGTCCTCGCCGATGCACTTGCCGATGTTCTCGATGATCTCCAGGTTGAAGGTGGCGGCCATCACGTCCTCGGAGGTGTAGGCCATGGCGCTGGAACCGCCCATCAGGCTCTTGGTGAAGCCCTGGGGGCCGTTCTCATCCAGCGTGCCGGGCAGACCAATGGAGGGAACCGGCTGGGTCAGATGGAAGCCGTTATAGATGACGTTGGTCATCTCGCTGTAAGGAATCTGCTTGATCAGGTCAGACCATGCGGGATCATCCGCATCGGCCTCGGCAAAATCGTTGGCGGTCAGATCGCCGGCCACGCCCATTTCCGGCATGGTGGCGTCGGGATAGTACATTTCCTTGTACCGCTCCACCAGGGCTGCCCTGTCTGCCTCGTCGTCAGACAGGCCGTCCGCCCACATCTGCTCGGTGATGCGCAGGGAAACGGGGCTCTGGGGGAAGGTGCCCTGCCAGTCACTGCGGGACAGGTAGGTGATCTGCTGATCCTCAGCGCCCTCGTACTTGTTCAGATCGGCGTTGTCAAAGAGGTTGGTGATGGCATTGCCGGTGACGGAGGACACCGCGTAGGTGGTCTTATCGAAGGTGGGGTTGTTCCACTTGACGGCCAGGGAGGCATCGCCCGTGCCGTCCATGCGGGAGGCATCGGCCCCCTTTGCCGCCAGGATGTTGTTGACGGCGTTGTGCGCGTCGGTGCCAACGGTGAAGTAGTAATCGCCGTCCTCCAGGATGTAGGTCTTGGCGTTGTTGGCATCGTAGGAGGTCAGGTCCTCCTTGTTCACGGTGACGGTGAAGTGCTCGGTAGCGCCGGCCGCGATCCTCTTCTTGTCAAAGCCGCACAGTTCCACAGAGGCCTTTTCCACGCCGTTGTCCATGTCATACTGGGTGTAGGGACTCTGGAAGTAGATCTGCACCGTGTGCTTGCCATCCACCGCGCCGGTGTTGGTCACGTCCACGCCCACTTCAAAGTGGTCGCCCTTGTCCTCCACCGTAAAGTTGGAGTAGGCAAAGGTGGTGTAGCTCAGGCCGTAGCCGAAGGGGAATGCCACGTCGCCGGCATAGTCGTACTCGCCGGCATTGCCCTGGTTGAGGACGGAATCCTCATAGCGGGTCTCGTAGTAACGGTAGCCCACATAGATGCCTTCCTGGTAGACAACGTAGTCCTCGTTGCACTTGACAACGCCGGGGTCGGTGTTGTTCTGAGCGGTGGCGACCTCATAGTCGGCGCCGTTGGTATAGTTGAAAGCACCGAAGTTCTGCATGGCAGGGCTGGAGTGGTTATCCTTGAGGAAGGTATCCACAATGCGACCGGAAGGATTGACCTTGCCGGCCAGGATATCCGCCACGCCGTTGATGCCGGTCATGCCCACATCGCCGATCCACAGGACCGCGTCGATGTCATAGCTGTCCAAAAAGTCCAGCTGCAGCGCATTGGAGGAGTTGAGCAGAACCACGATCTTCTTGAAGACACCCTGCTCCTTCAGCTGCTGGAGGTTGGAGAGCATGTCGATCTCCTCCTGGCAGAGGCGCAGATAGTCGCCGTCGGTCATGTACGGTTCCAGTTCCGGCAGACCGCTGGGCAGGTCAGCGCCCTCGCCGCCGGAGCGGGCCAGCACCACCAGGGCCACGTCGCCGTAGTCGGCCCAGGTGTTCTGCAGCTCCTGGGTGTACTCGGACCAGGGCACTTCATTGATGCGGTACTGTGCCTGATTGCCGCCGGTGGTATCGGCATTCACGCGGGTATAGCCGCAGTTTGCGTAAAAGTCCCACTGATCAGGATTGACGCAGCCTTCCCCGAAGGAATTTTCCAGGGCGTCTTTCAGGGTGACGGCATCCTCGGCAGAGACCTGGCCGGAGCCGGTACCGCCGTACATCAGGTTGTAGCTGGACTGGGAGAAGGTGGTGAACTTTGTGCCTTCTGCCAGGGGCAGAGCATTGTTGTTGTTCACCAGCAGGGCTGCGCCCTCTGCCTCGATGCTCTCGCAGAGTTCTTTTTCAAAGGCGACCAGGTCCTCCTCGTTTTCGTAGTCGCTGGTAAAATGGATGGTGGCTTCCGGGTCGGGAATGACTTCCTGCGTCTTTGCGTTCAGGGCCACGCTGATGACGGAGGAGAACTGGGCCGTGATGGGAATCGCCGCAATACATACGGCCAGTACAACCGCTGTAACTGCCGTAAGGGCAACCCAGCGTTTGCTTGCTTTCTTTTTCATGTAGGGTACTCCTTTCTCTTGCTGCAGGCTCCGATTTCCGGGGCTTGTGTTCTCTTGGCTTCATTATTGCGGCATTCTCAGAATTTTCACAACAGATTTCGCACAACCTTGGCTGTGAGCAGCACAACCTTAACTGCACAGCATTTTTTCTCTTTCTTGACTTGTTTTATGGATATCGCTATATTTTAAGACAGAGTTTGTGAAGGAGGGACATCATGCTGGGGATCGCCATTGTGGAGGATGACGGGGAGCATGCGGCCTTGCTGGAATCCTTCATCCGTCAATACGTCGAGGAACGCCATATCCCGGTTTCGGTGCAGCTGTTTCACGATGCAGTGACGTTTCTGGACCAGTACCGAGCGGAGTATCAGATTGTTTTCATGGATATTATGATGCCTATGCTGGACGGCATGGAAGCGGCCAAACTGCTGCGGCAGAAGGACAGCACGGTGGTGCTGGTTTTTGTGACCACCATGCGCCAGTATGCCGTTCAGGGGTACGAGGTGGATGCCTGTGACTTTCTGGTCAAGCCGGTCACCTACCCGGAATTTGCCCTGAAGTTCACCCGGATTCTGAGCAAAGTTCCCTCGGAGGCGGCTTCCGGCAACGAAGTGTTTCTCAAGACGGAAAACAGTTTTGTCCGTCTTTCCAGCCGGGACATTCTGTATGTAGAGGTCAGCGGGCATTACTGCATTTACCATACCGTCAGCGGGGATTACCGCCGCTACCAGACCATGAAAAGCGCCGAATCCTCCCTGCCTGCCGACAGCTTTGCCCGGTGCAACAACTATCTGCTGGTCAATCTGGCCCACGTGTCCCGCATGGACGGCATGGAGGTCCGGGTGGGAGACAGGACCTTGCCGGTGAGCTATCCCCGGCGCAAGGCCTTTGCCGATGCGGTGGCGCGGTATATGGAGAGTCGGGGCCGATGATTGGGAATATCTATCTGTGGCTGGGGGTCTATACCTTTCAGGCCTATAATCTGATTCTGACCTATCTGCAGTGCTTTGTCTGCCTGGCCTTTTTTGCCCGGCGGATGGAACGCCGCAATCATTTTGTTCTCCGGGTGGCGGGCGCTCTGGCGGCAGGTGTGCTGCTCTGTGTTCCCCTGATCGTTCTGTATACCCATCTGAATACCTTGCCTGCCCGGGTCTTCTGCTATCTGACCGTCAGCCTGCTGAATTTTCTGGCGCTGTCCTTCTGTTGGAAAGACAATATCGAGGAGCTTCTGCTCACCTTCTGTTCCGGCACGGCAGCCTATCAGCTGACCAACAAGTTCTATCCCCTGCTCCAGCTGCTGCGGGGCTACAATGATCTGGAAACCATCTCGCTGTTTCACTACGGGGATATTCTGTGGTGGGACTGGGCCATTTACTTTGGCTTTTATCTTCTGTGTTACTGGATTCTGTCCCGGATTTTCCGCCCCAGGACCCGGCTGTACCGCAGCCGGCGCACTGCCCTGAGCGTGGGGCTGCTCTCCTGCAGCACCGTTCTGGTGGTCAACGTGCTGATCTGCATTTCCCGTACCTACGAGGCTGAAAGCCTTGCCCTCAATCTGATCGTCAAGATTTTCTGCATCCTGTTCGGCATTGTGATTCTGTTTGCCTGTACTCACATCTTCTCCCTCAATGAGCGGGACCATCAGATCGACGTGCTGCATCAGCTGTGGCGGCAGGACAAGGCACAGTTTGAGTCCATCAAGGCCAACATGGACGTCATCAACATGAAATGCCACGACCTGAAGCACATTCTGGACAAGATCTCGGGCAAGCTTACCGCTGAGGAGACCGAGTCCCTGCGCACTGCCATTGAATTTTACGATTCCAACATCAAGACCGGCAACGAGGTCCTGGACGTTGTCCTGTGCGAAAAGGCCATGGCCTGTCAGCGGGACCATATCCGTTTTTCCTGCATGGCGGACGGCAGCCGGCTGGACTTTCTGACACCGGTACAGACCTACACCCTCTTCGGCAACATCATCGACAACGCCATGGAAGCAGTCCGTCGCCTGTCTGACCCTGAGCTGCGGGTCATCTCGCTGATCTGCCAGGCGGAGGGCGACCGCCTGATGATCGAGGAATCCAACTACTTCACGGGCGAGCTGAAACTGAACGGGGATCTGCCTGTGACCGGCAAGGAGGACGCTTCCCGCCACGGCTACGGTACGCGGAGCATCCAGTACATTGCCCGGCAATACGGCGGCGACATGCGCGTCGAGCTCAACGGCAATATGTTCTTTTTGAAGGTATGGTTCCCTCTTTCCGCACAGAAAAAGCAGTCCGCCGGGGCCGGCTCCATCAAGTAAGAACTGACAAACCTTTCTGACAGGAGGGAAATGAGATGAGTGCCGAACGTCTGATCCATATCCTAGCCATCCTGCAGCAGGGTACAAACGCCAACCAGTCCCTGACCCTGCACCAGATTCAGGATAAGCTGCTGCGACATCATCCTGAGACCCGCTGTTCCGAACAGATGATACGGCGGGATCTTGCCCTTCTGGAAGCCCTCAGTGAGGAAGGTGCTCTTTCGGTGCGGGTGGAGTCGTCGGCCGGGCCCCACAATCAGCGCTGCTACAAGGCCTATCATCCCGACTTCGGCCTGAACGAGGCACGGATGGTCTTTGATTCCATCTCCATCAGCCGGTTTCTGAGCCCACGGCAGAAGAAAAGTCTGATCTCCCAGCTGGAAGGCTATCTTTCCAGCTCCGAGGTGGAAAAGCTCCGGCAGCGGGTACAGGTGCGGGACTGTCTCATGCAAAATGAAAAGCTTCCCGAAACGCTGCAACTGCTTTACCAGGCGCTGGAATCCCGCCGCTGCCTGGACTTTACCTACTGTAAATTTGATCTCAGGGGCCATCAGAAGCCTGTCAAAGAGTACCACGACATTCTGCCCCTGAAAGTGGTTTGGGAGGAGGAGCACTATTATCTGGTGGCCCTCAACCGGGAGCACGCTGAGGAGGATCAGCAGCGCAACTATCGGGTGGACCGCATGACCGCCCTCTCTCTGTCGGGCCCTTTCTGGCGCAAGGTCTCCCCTGCCCCGGTGCGCTATGGACAGTTTGATATGTTCCCTGCCAGGGAAACCCGCCGGGTGACCTTCCGGCTGCATCAGGATCTTCTGGACATGGCTTTTGAGACTTTCGGCATCGGCCTGCACCCCGTAGCTGACGAGACCCGCCCGGGCTGGGTGCGCTTTACCGCCGAGACGGAGCTTTCCACCGGCTTTGTGCGATGGGTGCTGCGTCAGGCTGACAAAATCGAAGTGCTGGACCCGCCGGAGGTGCGGCAGCATATCCGGCAGTTTTTGCAGACTTTATGGAATTACTACCGCGACTGAGCGGTAGTTTTTTTGTATCTCTTTCCAGTTTTTCATTATATGTAAAACTGGAATGGTATACTGATTCTAGAAAGGTCCAATTTTTCCCATTCATATGACCTGGGAGGCTTTATGCAAAAAGAACTGACGGAATACTTTCAGGATCCCCATGCCGGGCCGGGTTTGCTTCTGGGCAAGGCTCCCACCGGCTACGGCAAGACATTCCAGGCCGTGCAGGCCATTTATGCCTATCTGAAACAGGGTGGCCGCAGCCGGATTCTGTTTGTGACGCCCCTGCTGAAAAATCTGCCGGTGGATGCCCTGCGGCAGGTCTATCAGCAGGACGGCCGCGAAAAAGACTTTGACAAGGAGGTCCTGGTACTGCGCTCTCCCGCGGATACGGTACTAAACGCCATGGAGACGCAGACTGTCCCCGAAGAGTTTCAGACCGAGGCATTCCTGGCTCTGGAAAAAGCCTGCCGCAGGTACAAGCGTTACCGTACTCAGCCCGGGGACGCCGCGGCCGAGCTGGCCAGGGAGCTGCAGGATTCTATCCGCACGGAGCTGGAGCCTGCCTTCCGTCACGAACTGGAAGATCGTCTGCGCAGGGCTTTTCCCGACGGCGCCCAGGCACGGCGCAATGCCATCCGCACGCAAAAGCAGTATCAATGGATCGCCGCCTTCTATCCCGCGGTTTTCTGGTCGGATTACAAGGTCCTGCTGCTCTCGGTGAAAAAACTCATGGCCCGCAACGTTCCCGTGGTGGAACACAGTTTCGACTGCCTGTCTGACCGGATGCTGCTGGGGTCCATTCTCTGCATCGATGAATTTGATGCTTCCCGGGCGGACATTCTGGACAGTCTGATCGACAAGTCTCTGAATCTGCGGGCCGACTATCTGCAGCTCTTTATCCAGGTCTATCACGGGATACAAATGCACCGGGCCAACCGTTCCCTGACCGAGCTGCGGAATCTGTATGAAAAAGGGCGTTCCATGACCTGGGAAAAGCTGAGCCAAAATGCAGAGGACATCTACCAGTCCGGCGCCCTGCAGTACAGCATGAAAACCATGACAGACAGTTCCAGCCGGGGACGGAACTTTTTGTTTCACGACAGTTCCTACCTGACTGTACTGGACGGCAAGCGCACCCACATCCGTGCGGTGTGCAACGACGCCCAGTCTCAGGTACAGATTTATTTCGATACCCCCGAGACATACGCCGCTCACAAGAATGGTTCCCGCATCGTACTGCAAACGCTGCTGCGGAACATTCATGTATTCCTGCTGCGGTTCCAGCGCTATGTCTACGGCTGGGCGGACGCCTACGCAAAACAGATCAACGCTTCCAGACAACCGTCAGATGACCGCTGCTCTGTGTCGGAAGCAGCCGAGAGCATCTTCCGGGAATATGGCCTCACCGATGACCAGGTACATCTTATGACCGCCGACCTGACCGTGGGAGAGCGGACAGCTCATCCCCTGGCCACCCCAGATCTCTCCTTCTACGAGACAGGCTTCCGGCTGTTTGAATTCATCGACGATGACCGCCACCGCACCCAGACCCGTCTGCAGTATCTGCAGCTGCAAAATACCCCCGAGAAAGTCCTTCTTCACATCTGCCGCCGGGCCAAGGTTGTGGGGCTTTCCGCCACCTGCGACCAGCACACCGTCCTGGGCAACTACGACCTGCGCTATCTGCGGGAACAGCTGGGAGAACACTTCCGCACCATCTCCCCCAAAACGCAGGGAGCCATCCGCCGGGAGATGGAAGCCCTCTGGGCGCCATACCGGGACGGGCGGGTCCGGGTAAACCTTGCGGTGCTGGACCGGGACGGCCTTTCCACAGAAGACCGTCTGCAGGAGCTTTTCGGTCCGGGATACCTGAGCAAGCGATACAGCAATCAGTTTTCCCTCATGGGGGGGCAGGAGTATGAGGCAAAGCGCTACTGCAACCTCTTTGCCGCCATGAAGGCCTTCTGGTTCCACGAGGAGATCCACGCCTTTCTCTGTCTGAATCAACTTCTCCCCGAGGTCGGAAAGACATCGCTGGACGAAAGTCTGTTGTGCAACGCCCTGGAAGATCTGCGGCAGAAGTTTGCCCCCGAGAGCCAGGGCAAGATGGTGGTGCTGCGCAGCGGAAACAGCTTTGAGCGTGACAAGGATGCCCTTTTGAACGCTTTGGGTGACGGCGAGCGGCGTTTCATTCTTTCCAGCTACCAGACTTTGGGCGCCGGGCAGAACCTGCAGTATCCCGTCAAGGACCGTACCGGGCTGATTTGCCTGAACGACCAGGCCGATCCTTCCGACAAGCGTCTGTCCTGCAAGGATGTGGACGCCTTGTATCTGGGAGACATCACCCACGTCACCGTCAACCTGCAGGATTCCGACCACTGGAGCAGCGCCGATCTCATGCGGTACTGCTTTCAGATGGAATGTCTGTACCAGAACGATGAAATTTCCTGCCGGACTCTGCAAAGGCTGCTGAAAAGCGGCATCGGACATTTTTCCAGGAAGGCGGGAAATGACATCTCCGCCCAAGCCCGGCTGAAACACTGTCCCAGCTTTACCGGCAAGGTCAGCCGGGATGTCATCCAGGCGGTGGGCCGCATAGGACGCACCTTTCTCAAGCGTCCGACCATCTATCTGTACACCACCAATGATCTTTTGAAAAAGCTGGATGCCAAGGAGCTGGACGGTCAGCTTCTTTCCCCCGAGATGGAGGCTTTGGCCAAGGTGCGGCGAGCCCTCCAGGCAGAGGGCAGAACAGCCGACCGGGCCCATCTGGAAGCCGAACGCCTTGCCACCCGCGGCAACGCCTATCTCATGCGGATGCTCAGCGCCCCCTGGACCGAAGAAAGTATGGCACTGTGGAAACAGCTCCGCCATACGGTACTTTGCCACCCCCGGGCCACTCTGGCACAGCATCAGGCGGATGCCATTCTCCGCACCTACTACCTGCCCATTTCTTCCCATCAGCCCCGCTATTACTTTGCTCAGAAAGGGGATTTTTCCGAGGTGCGGCTGAGCCCCGGCACCGACCGTGCTGCCTTTGCCGCTGCCCTGCAGCAGGAGCATTTTTCCGCCGAGCCTTCGGAGGTCAGCGAGGAGGAGGCGCGACTGCCGGTCCTTCTTTCCTATCCCGGTATGCGGGAGGAGTTTGAGGCCAGGGGCTGGGCTGTGGAGTTCGGGGACGGGCCTTATATGCTGAGTCCGGTCCTCTTCCAGAACATTTACAAGGGTGCACTGGGGGAAGTGGCCGGGGCCTATATCCTGCGCAAAGAACTGGGCCTTGCCCTGCAGGAGATCGACGACCCCGCCTGTTTTGAGCGGTTTGATTTTGCGGGACCGGACGGGTTCTGGTTTGACTTCAAGCATTGGAAGAGCAGCACCCGTCAGCCGGAGGAGGAGATCCGGGCAAAGACGCTGGAAAAACTGGACGCCGTGGGCGGGCGCAGGGCTTTTCTCATCAATCTCATTGCCGGGCCGGAGTTTGCCCCGTCCTGCACAGCGGACGGGCGGCTGGTGGAAATTCCGGGGCTGCTGTTTTCGGACGGCAGTGTGAACCGCCGGGCACTACAATTTTTGGGGAGGTATTTGTGATGATCCCGACCAACCAACTTCAGATCGCCTTTGACCATGACGCCATTGCCAGGCGCTTTGTGATTGTGGAAGCCAAGCGGGATACCGGCGACTATAAGGGCAGCGTGATCCCCGACCTGGCACTTCAGGCCGGCCATGCCCTGGCCGTAGCCTACGAGTGGGGAAATTGCTGCTACATTCTGTACGATCAGAATAGCACCGACCGGCAGGGCCTGAAAGCCCTGCTGGAACAGGAATCCGACGATGTCCAGCTGCGGGAGGTTGCCTCCACCGAGTTTGATCCCAAGCGTTCTTTCCTGCTGGCGCAACTTCTTTTGAACGCCATTCCGGCCCTGGATGCAGAGGGGCACATGTACCATAACCTGACCGGCAGGCTCTACTACACAGATCCCCACTGGCGCAGGGGCAAAGAGATCTTTCCCCGGAGTTTCTGGGCCTTGCAGATCCGTCTGACCGGGGACAGCTGCGTGCGCCTTCCGGTGGTGACCTTCTGCCGGGCGGAAAGCAAGCCCGGCAAAAATGCCCCGCAGTATCTGTTTGACGGGCAAAACCTTGCCCTGCGCCGCCTGATCCATCAGGACCCTGACCGTAAAACGCCCCGCTATGTCATCGGTGCCATGAGTGCCAAATGGAAGAACACCGTTTCTTTCCTGGAGTTCGGCTCGTTGGAAGCGTTTCAGCAAAGCAAGGTCGGCGTCTTGCAGCGGGTTCTGGAAGATGCCAGCAGACTCCTCTCCCCCTGCATCACCCTCGGCATTCAGTCCCTTTCCGAGGAAAAATGTCTGGGAAGCAAGCCTGTGGACCCCAAGTTTGAAAAAATCCGGGCCAGACTGCGGCAGGTTCCCCTCTATCTGGAAGACACCGTCCGGAATGAGGACTCTGCCCCGCTGGCCGGAGCGCTGTGCCGGGAACTGAAAGCGTACAGTGAAATCACGGTCCAGGACGGAACACCCGGCCCCGGAGAAGCTCTGTTTCGTATCGTGCACAACAGGGAGTGCTATGCCGACTGCCCGGAGCAGGACCCTTACCGGCAGGCGCCCCGCCACTGCGCCGTCCAGCATCTGACCGTGGAAGACTTTCATCTTCAGGAAGTCAAGGAGGACGCTCCGCTGAAAAAGGTTTTGCAGGAGATGGCTATCAAGCTGGATGTCCGCCAGGGACAGATCACCTGTTATGACTGGCCCTCCTTGGGCTACAAAGCCCCGGTCAATTTTGTGATCATTGCCAACTTGCACAGCGCCAAGGGAGAGCCTGCCCTCTATCGCCGTCTGCAGGTGCAGCCCGACGGTTCCCTGCAATACAGCCAGTGGCAGGAACAGGCGGTATGGGAGAGCCCTGAGCAGCAAAAAATCGATGCTGCCTTCCGCAAATGGAACGGACAGACAGACTCCCGGATTGAGGGCCTCGTCTATGAAGATGTGGACGCCATCCATATCATCCGTCAGACAGATCGCTTTACCCTGCCGGATACCGAGCGATTGCATCAACTGCTGGCCGCCACCCCGGACAACGCTTTCGTCCCTGTCGCTCCGCTGGCTGAGGTCGTCCAGGCACTTCTGCCCGACGCCCGGGACGAGGACCGGCAGAACCTGGAACTTCTCCTCTGCAATCTGGAAGAGCTGGGTACCCAGGCGACCCGCAGACAGCTGCGGGGCTGCCTGAATCTGCGCACCAAGCTTGGCCGGACTGTCAACGAGGAAATCTTTGCTCGGACCGGCATCCTGATCGGCAGCGGCCTCAAGCAGAAAGCCACCATGGAGGCTCTTTTGGGCGGCGCACTGGGTATCCGCCAATTCCGTCAGGACAGGGCACAGTTTTACTATGCCGGATACCGGTCCCAGGACTTGCAGCATGGCCTGGCCCGGGCCTGCCGTATCCGCAAGGTGAGTTCCACCGGAGAGGAAGCCCATTTTGAGCGGTATCTTCCCCTTTTGGAGGTAGACTTTGTCCGGGCCGGGGCCTGGACCGTCCTCCCCTTTCCCTTCAAATACCTGCGGGAATGGGAGCCGGCATAACCTTGTAAAACGCAGTCAAAGCCGGGCACACCCGAATGCACCAAACATTCCCGGGTGTGCCCGGTTTATATCCTTTGATTTCATGCCGTGCAGCACCTTGTTCCCTTCCCCCTTAGCATGTATAATGCAAAGGAAGCGATCATTATGGTCATGCCTTGCGCCGCCTCAGGATTTTTCAGAGCGCCGCGCTGGAGTTTCGGCCGAGGAGGAGTGCCAATGTTTACCGATCAAGTCGTAGTCGTCACCGGCGGTGCAAAAGGCATCGGCAAAGCCGTTGCCGGGGAATTTCGCAAGGTGGGCGCCCACGTCTGCATCATAGACCTTTTGCCCAACGATTACTTTGTAGGCGACGTGGCCGACCAGAGCGTTTTGGAGACTTTTGCCCGCAAGGTCATTGAGGATTACGGTCATGTGGATCACCTGATCAACAACGCCCTGCCTTTGATGAAAGGCATCGATGCGTGCAGCTATGAGGAGTTCAACTACGCTTTGCGGGTGGGTTTGACCGCGCCCTTCTACCTCACCAAGCTGTTTGCCCCTTACTTTGCCCCTGGTGGGTCCATCGTGAACATTTCCTCCTCCCGGGACCGCATGAGCCAGCCCCAGACCGAAAGCTACACCGCCGCCAAGGGCGGCATCTCCGCCCTGACCCATGCGCTGGCAGTCAGTCTGGCAGGCAGGGTCCGGGTCAATTCCATCTCCCCGGGCTGGATCGACACCGACTACACCGTCTATGAGGGCCCCGACGCTTTCCAGCAGCCCGCCGGGCGGGTCGGCAATCCCATGGACATTGCAAACATGGTGCTGTATCTCTGCTCCGACAAGGCAGGCTTTATCACCGGGGAAAACATCTGCATTGACGGCGGCATGACCCGGCAGATGATCTATCATAACAATTTCGGCTGGACCCTGCAGGGAGGAAACACCTGATGAAAATCGCCATTCTCTCCGACACCCATGGCCTGCTGCGGCCTCAGGTGGTGGAATATCTGAAAACCGCGGATGTCATTTTGCACGGCGGCGACATCAACAAGCAAAGCATTGTGGACGAGCTGCGGCAGTACGCCCCGCTGTACATCGTCCGGGGCAACAATGACAAGGAGTGGGCCGAGGCCATCCCCCACGATCTCACGGTCTGTCTGGGCGGCGTGACCTTTTATCTGGTCCACAACAAAAAGGAAGTGCCCGCCGGCCTGACCGGTGTGGACGTGGTGGTCTTCGGCCACTCCCACAAATACTCCCAGCAGGAAAAGGACGGAGTTCTCTGGCTCAATCCCGGTTCCTGCGGTCCCCGCCGCTTCCACCAGGAGATCACCATGATGATGGCCGACGCCACTGGCGGCAGACTCTCGGTGGAAAAGATCACCATTCCCCATGAGGCCCAGGGATGAAGCGCAGACAAGCTGTTTTCTCCCCCATGATTGTAATCCCGGGCCCTGCTGAATTCTGCCCCGCCAGGCAGCGCTCGGCGTTGGGAAAAGCCTTTCCTTCCGGCGCTTCCATCAAAAGTGCGAAGAATTCGTCTTTTTTCGGGAATTTTTATACAATGCATTCAAAATTCTCCCAAACCATGTATTTTTATTGCATTTTCCCGCAAAAAGTATTATCATGGGAATGTTCCAATGGCAAATAACTCTCTAGAGGTGCAATATGAAAACAACGCTGATTATTATGGCTGCCGGCATCGGCTCCCGTTTCGGCACCGGCATCAAGCAGCTGGCAAAGATGGGCCCCAACGGCGAAATCATTATGGACTACTCCATTCACGACGCCAAAGAGGCCGGCTTTGATAAAGTGGTCATCATCATCCGCAAGGATATCAAGGAAGAATTCAAGGAGATCATCGGCAACCGCATCGGCCAGTACATGGACGTGGAATATGTTTTCCAGTCCCTGGATGACCTGCCGGCCGGATTTTCCGTTCCCGAGGGCCGCACCAAGCCCTGGGGCACCGGCCAGGCGGTCCTCTGCTGCAAAGGCATCGTAAAGGAACCCTTTGCTATCATCAATGCCGACGACTATTACGGCAAGGAAGCGTTCAAGCTGCTCCACGACTTTTTGGTTCAGCCCCATGAGAGCAACGGTAAATTCCGCATGGGCATGGCGGGCTTCATCCTGAAAAACACCCTGAGTGAGAACGGCACCGTCACCCGCGGCATCTGTGTTACCGACAAGGACGGCATGCTGACCGACGTTCTGGAAACCCCGGGCATCGGCTACAACGCCGAGGGCAAGCTGGTCTGTGACCGTGAGGATGCCCAGGCCATCCTGTCTGAGGATGTGCCGGTTTCCATGAACATGTGGGCCGCTGATCCCGATTTCCTGGATTACCTGGAAGAAGGCTTTGTGGAATTCCTCAAGAATCTGGGCGACAATCCCACCAAGGCGGAGTATCTGCTGCCCATCATTGTGGACGATCTGCTGAAGAAAGACAAGGCCACCGTCAAGGTCATGAAGACCCCCGACAAGTGGATTGGCATCACCTACAAGGAAGATACCGAGCTGGCTCAGAAGGGCTTCCGCGATATGGTGGCTTCCGGCCTGTACGCGGCTGATCTGTGGAGCAAGTAAAAAGGGCTTTCCTCTTTCAGTGGGGTACACCGTAAACCGGCTGATCGGCTGACAGAAGAGAGTATTATAAAAACCGGCGTGTTGTTTCACACAGAGACAGCATGCCGGTTTTCTTTATGTTCGCGTTTTTACATGGCAAAGCCGTCAAGCGAGTGCGTTTTCAGCGCTCCTTGACGGCTTTCTTTTGCTTTTATATTGTCCCCCCTCCCGGCCGGTTCGCCGTCAGCCCGTGAAGGACAAAACCAGCGCCAGGGCCAGAAATCCGGCTATCATCAAAATCCAGAACGAACAGAGGACGGCAGAAAAAATGTTCACCACGCTCCGGGTCTCCTTGCTCCTAATGCAGGCAAGGGAAAGTCCCAGTCCCAGCATGGCACAGAGGATATTTGCCCCGGCCAGTGCGGTCCGCAGTTCAGGTGACAAGACAATTTTGCATGCTGCCAGCAGATAAGTAAACACCGGAAACACACTGCAGATCAGTGCCGTCACACTGCATCCCTTTGCGGTGCTTCTTTTCATGGGGATCACCTCATTTCCTTTTTGCCAAACCGTGTCGCTGCCACAATCAGAGCCAAGCCAAAAATCAGCACCGCACAGGGAAGAAAGGGAAACAGCCGGAAGCCGGCGTCTGCGCCGCCTGTGGTAAATGCATGGAGAGAGCGCGACACCAGGTATCCGCTGTAACAATAGGGATACAAAAACCATACTGGTGTTGCTCCCGCCAGCAGCCCGGGAATGACCAGGAAAAAGTTTAGGCCTACAGAAATCAGGGGCTTTTCAAACACAACGGTGAGCGCCCACATAACGGCGGTACTGGGAAGCATGGTGAAAAACAGTCCTGCGCACCATTTCACCAGATAGAGAAAGGGCATGGTTTCCTGAATGCCGGCTGAATACGTGGCAATCCATCCCGCCACAAGGAAAACAGCCAGAAACACAACCATTTCCATGAGAAGGTAAACGGTCAGGACGCAAAGCTTTGCCATCGACATCGCATGGCGATCCACCGGAAGCGCCAGCATTTTGAGAATGCCATTGTTCCGGGTTTCCTGCCCCGCAATCATCACGCAGACAACGATCATGCTGAACGGAAGCAGATAGTAGGCATACAGCAAGGCACTCTGGATGAACATGGCCGTCCAGGCATCGGTGTATTCCGGGGTCAGGTACATGCTCAGATTGGCGACGCCGGAGCTCACCACCAGCAATGGAGCAATAAAAATCAGGGGTATGATTTGGGAGCGTTTGACTTTCAGAAACTCCAGTTTCAGCAATTCAAGAATATTCATTTTCACCCTCCTCATTCATCGCGCACCTTTTGGGACATCCGCATTCCAACCCCGAGGAACAGAAGCGTCTCAAGCACTGCGATCAGCACAATGACCGCATCCGGTCGGGCACTCATGGAAACGGCAGGCATCAGCAGGATGACAAAGGGATCCGCAAGAAACAGGGCAATGCCGGATGTTCCCAGCGCCATCCCCGTCAAAAATCCTGCCACTCCCACACCCAAGGGAATCCACATGCTGTCAAAGCGGGATGAGACCAGGAGCATAAAAGACAGAACCGGCATGGAGGTCACAAAGGAATATCCCGCAAACGCCACCAGCGAGCTCATGGAAAATGTGCCCCGGGGAAGATCCGTCATGCCGATTTTCACAAGCGCCAGATTCTGCAGCACTACCGCCGTCAAAAGCGTCACCGTCAGAATCAGGAATTTGCAAAGATACATTTTGGGGATAGAGACGGGCAGCAGATACATTTTCTTGATGGCTGTCCCACTGAATTCCATATGATACATCATACAGGCGGCCACAAGGATGCCAAACAGATTCAGCATCATGATGACGCCGTAAAGCTGCGTCAGGAGAACATCCATCGGGGCCATCGGCAGGCTGAGAAGCGAATCTATGCGCACCATAAAATTGGCAAAGGCATAAGCTGCCCCTGCCACCCCCACAATGGGCAGGACTGCCACGATACCGGTGCGCTTTTCTTTTCGCAGTTCGATTGCCAGCGTTTTCATAATTTTGCCCTCTGCTTTCTCTCACTGTTGTCCTTCTCCACCATGGAGAGAAACACGTCTTCCAGATGATCCGCAGCAAAGCCGGATCGAAGAGCATACTGCCGCAGATCGTCCAGGCTGCCCTCAAACAGCAGCCGTCCATGGTTGAGGATTCCCACATCATCCGCAATCAGCTCGATCTCAGACAACATATGGGACGAGATCAGCACCGTACAGTCATAAAGTTCCGGCAGGGATTTTACCAGGTTGCGGATTTCATGGATGCCGGCCGGGTCCAGTCCATTGGTGGGTTCATCCAGGATCAGAATCGGCGGGCGCCCCAGCAGCGCCCCCGCAAGTCCCAGGCGCTGTTTCATTCCCAGAGAATACTTCTTCGCCAGACGGTCTCCGAACTCGGTCAGTCCCACCAGCTCCAGGGCATCCTCCACATCGTCCTTTTCCAGATCCAGGATACGGCGGATAATGTCCAGATTTTCCCGCCCGGTGAGGTTCGCGTAGAAAGACGGCGCTTCGATGAAGGAGCCGATCTCTTTGAGAATCGCAATCCGGTCTTTGGGAAACTGCTTTCCGTCCACGGTAAAGCTGCCCTGTGTGGGCACAGTCAGGCCCAGCAGCATCTTCATGGTCGTGGACTTCCCTGCCCCATTGGGGCCGAGGAATCCATAAATGCTGCCCTTGCGGATATGAAGGGAGACCCGATTGACTGCCGTAAAGTTTTTGTATTTCTTTGTCAGTTGTTCCGTGGTAATGATATAGTCCATAGAAACATCTCCTTCCGATGTTTTTATGGTACCGCACCAACCTGACATCCACTTTTTCCTGTCCTTACTTTTTCCTTACTTTTCAGCGGGTGGCCCCGCAGGAGGGCTCCCCTATGCTATAATTGAGAAAATCAGATGGGAGGTGGGCGCCACGGATCATTCTTTTTTACACTGCAAGCGGCTCCTGCTGGTCGACGATGAGCCTGAACTCCTGAAGATGGTGACCGGCATTCTGCGGGATGCAGGATTTGAAACCGTCCTTGCCGCCCTGTCGGTCAAGGACGCCGTTCGCACCGCCAGGCAGGAGAACCCCGACCTGATCGTCCTGGATGTCATGCTGCCGGATGGAGACGGATTTTCTCTCATGCAGCAGCTGCGCGCCTTTACCCAGGTGCCAGTCATCTTTCTGACCGCAAAGGATGAGGCCGCAGACAAATTGTCTGGGCTGGGTCTTGGGGCGGACGATTATATTGTCAAACCGTTTCTGCCCCAGGAGCTCGTACTGCGCATCTGTGCGGTGCTGCGCCGAACCTATAAAGAGGACTCTCCCCTGCTTGTCCTGGACGGGTGCACCATTGATTTCAGCCGGGCCGAAGTCCACAAGGGCGGTGAAACGCTTTTCCTGACCGCCAAAGAACACGCCCTGCTCGAGACCCTTGCCCGCAATGCCGGAAAGATCGTCACCATGGATGCACTTTGCGAGGCCCTATGGGGAGAAAATCCTTTCGGCTACCAAAACAGTCTCAATGCCCATATCCGCCGCATCCGGGAAAAGATCGAAACCGATCCCTCGAAACCGGTCTCCCTGATCACCATGAAAGGGCTGGGCTACAAGCTGGTCACAAGGAAGTAAGGCCATGAAATCTTACGCAAAATATATCTCCAAGTTTCTGGTATCCTTTCTGATCGTGATCCTGCTTCTGCTGGCATCCAACATCGCGGTCTTTTTCTGGATGTTCCGTCAGGTGGTTTCCACCGATTATGGGGAGACCTCTCCGCGCAGAATGCTGGAAAAAGTGGCCGGGGTTGCCACCTCCGACGGTATTCCGGCGCAGATGGAAGAAGAACTGCATCACCATCAGATATGGGCGATGTATCTTTCCCCTGACGGAAGCTGTCTCTGGCAGGTGGACATGCCGCAAGGCATTCCGGACCATTACACCGTTCAGGATGTGGCTTTGTTTTCAAAAGGGTATCTGAACGGCTACCCCGTCTTTGTATGGGCGGAAGATACGGGCTTGCTGGTCCTCGGTTATCCGCAAAACAGTTACATCAAAATCACCGGAAACTATTACTCCGCAAATCTGCTGGACCTCGTCCCGCCCTTCCTGGCCATTGCCGGAGTCTTTGACCTGACCATGATCTTTTTGATTTACTTCCTGTCAAAACGTAAAATCATCCGGAGTGCTGAGCCCATCATTTCTTCCATCGAGGCGCTTTCCCATGGGACCCCGGTCCAATTGTCCATCCGGGGAGAACTGTCCAGCATAGCGGACAGCGTCAACCGTGCCTCCCGCATTCTGAGCAGGCAAAATGAAGCCCGGGCCAACTGGATCAGCGGCGTCTCCCACGACATCCGCACACCGCTTTCCATGATCATGGGCTATGCCGCGCGCATGGCGGAAAGCCGGACCGCGAGCGAGGACATACGGGAGCAGGCGGAAATCGTGCGCAGCCAAAGTGTAAAAATCAAAGAACTGGTACAGGATTTGAATCTGGTTTCTCAGTTGGAATATGAAATGCAGCCGCTTCACAGGGAAACCGTTCGCCTGTCCAGACTGCTGCGCTCCTATACGGCAGATCTGCTGAACAGCGGGATCTCCAACGCCTATCATCTGGAGATCGACATTGCGTCCGACGCGGAAAATGCTGTTCTGGAAGGCGATGCCCGGCTGCTGAACCGGGCTGTCAACAATCTTGTGCAGAACAGCATGAGGCATAATCCGGGCGGATGCAGCATCCGACTTTCCCTTGCAGCAGCCGGGCAGAAACTGGTATTGGCCGTCACAGACGATGGCGTGGGGCTGTCCCCAGAGACGCAGAAGGCACTGAAAGAAAAGCCCCATTACCTGGAAAGCACCGACGACCGCCTTGACCTGCGCCATGGGCTTGGCTTGCGGATCGTCCGCCAGGTTGCCGAAGCCCATGAGGGAGCTTTTGCAATTTCCCCCGTTCTGCCACACGGGTGCTGTGCGACGCTGACGTTCCCTCTCCATACCCAATAAATAAAAAATGAGCCGCACCGGAAAGATTGCCATCAGGCAGCATTCCCGGTGCGGTTTGTTCTTCTTATGGATTGGTGGACAGGGTGTTTGGGAGGCAGGTTTTTTCCGGCCTGCGGCCTGTACAAGGCACTGACGCAGCGGCCGTTTCTGCGGCTGTGGATTTTGAAAATCAGGAGGCCGGAGGAGCATCCCGTTTACTGGCGGCATCTCCACCAGAGATAGCTCAGGTTGGTCGTGAAATACCGTTTGAACAGCCTCCGCGGGTCCTGCATCAGGCGATACAGCCATTCCAGATTGCGGCGCTGCATCCACAGGGGAGCGCGCCTGATGTTGCCTGCCTCGTAATCAAAGGCAGCGCCCACACCGATCATCAGTGCATGGACCTCGCCCTCGTGGGCCGCCATCCAGAGTTCCTGTTTTGGGGCCCCCAGGCCGACCCAGACAAAATCGGGATGGGCGGCGTTGATCTGCTCCACGCAGGCTGCGTCCTCCCGGGGCGTCAGCGTCCGGAACGGCGGGCTGTACATGCCGGCAATGAGGATGCCGGGGTAACGTTGGCGGATCTTTTGCTCCAAAAGTTTCAGCGTTTCCGGGGTTGCACCATAAAAGTAATGCCGCCACTTCTTTTGCGGGGAGATCTTCAGGATTTCTTGCATCAGGTCCGGGCCCGTGACGCGCCGGGCCTCCGTATACCCCTGTTCCCTGCTGTACTGGGACAGGGGGCCGCCGTCCGGCAGCGCCATGGCCGCCCTCTGCTGGATCGCCTGATAGGCTTTGTCCCTATGAGCGGTCACCGTCGTATGTACGTTGGCCACACAGATATATCTGCCGCGCCATTCTTCCAGTTTTTCTTCGATGGTCCGGATGGTCTTTTCCATGTCGGTGACGGCAATGTCCACTCCCATGATATTACAGGTGTCCATCATCTTCACCTCGATCAGGCGAAGCCCTTCCTCCATATGGGTCTGTGACCGGCCGCCCACAAAACTGTTGTACACCGGAATGACCGACACACAGATTTTGTACGTATCCGCAATGGCAATGATATGCTGCAGCTGGACGGCGCTCTGGGTATCCTGCGCAACAATGATCTGATCCACCGCAACAGATTGCAGAACCTTCCGAAGCTCCCCCTCTTTTCCCAGATAGTTCGGCAAAACCGGCGAGGGCTGCTCGGCCAGATAACCGACATAGTGCATTTCAAAATGTTTCCTTCGCACAATATTTGTATAGTACTGCCGGGCTGTGTCTGCGCTGCCGATAATCAAGACATTGGTATGTTCTTTTTTCCTGTGCTCATGCACCGCAGCCAGCCTATCCACCAACTGCCTTTTCATGAGGATCAGCAGCGTGGTGAGGAGATAGAAATACAGGAGCAGCAGGCGTGAGAACTGGGACAGGCGAAAAACAAACAGGACCGCCCCCACCAGGGCAAGGCCCAGTATATTGACGACGGCAAGCCGGAAGCCATCCCGGAACAGACCGGAACAGTGCAGGCTCCGGTAGCAGTTGGTTTGCGCATAGCAAAGCACCATAACCACAGCGTAAATCAGCGCGATGGGGAAAAAACGGGACAGATCAACCGGCAAGAACCGGCTGCCCAGCGGAATCACCATCCGAAGAAGTCCCGCCAAAAAGAAGGACAGCAGCAACAATACAAAATCCGCCATTCCATTGAGCAATGCAATGGGACCGGGTGTTTTACGAAGCATACAGTCACCCTCTTTCTCATTCATATGCCGGTATTTGCCTGTATCCGGAAGCATAGCACGCTGGGAAGGAAAAAGCTGACGAAAACCGTTTTACAAAATAAAACAAGCCATCCGGACACGCTTCCGAATGGCTTGTTTTCACTATGTTTGGGGATTCGTTCCCTCTTCATCGCTTCCAGAGAAAGCGCTGTTCCCCTAGAAACCGTTTGACTTTTCCGTGGGCGAGATTGTAGACAAGGCGATAGCCACAGGCAAACGGCATCAGCCGGGGATGCCACAAAAAGAACGGCGCATCGTGACGGCACCACATCTCCATGAAGGTCCGGTCCGGGAAGAGCCGCCGCAGGCTGTACTGAAGTTTGGTCATTGCCGTAACGGGCTGCTCGTCCCCGGCCATCTTGACCAGTTCGTTCCGGGCACGCTGGCTGACCGTACCATAGGTGCCCGATGTGAGATAATAGGCAAGCTTCCGGGCGTCTGCCGGACACAGGGGGGCGTCGCTGTCAAACACCTGTTTTGCCAGGGCACAGGTCTCCCGGTCAAAATCGGTGAGGCTCAGCTGTTCCAGTCCCTGCTGCAGGGCGTTCTGATCCAGTTGTTTCTCATGGGCACGGCGGAACAGAAAGATGTCCAGCAGCGAACGGATTCCCGTGCCGCTGATCTCGAAATGCTTGTACATGTGCGCCAACGTATACAGGTAAAAGTCTTCCGGCGTAAAGCTGCGCCCCCAGCGGGTACCTTCTTTCGTCAGCGTCCTGGTTTTCAGGGCTTTTTCAAAATAGGCCGACCACTCCGGGTAAGGTAGTTGGCCATACGGACACAGGCGTTGGGGTTGGAAGTGTTTGCCGTGGTCGCGGTCAGCGCCGTACGCAGGGCTGCATTTTCGTATGCAGTCAGCGAGGAGATCTCAGCCGTGCCGCTCAGGTGGGGTTTGATGAGTTTTTCCAGCACATCGTACATGGGCAGCGGGTAGTAAGCCAGTGCTTTGGAGATGCGCCCCGCCAGGGCGAGGTAATCCGCCGAGGTCTTGTCCTGACTTTCGTACATGCGGACCATGTCCACCCAGGTATCAAAGTGGTAACTCTGGGCCGAGAGAGCTGCCTCATAGATGGCAGCCTGGACATCCCAGCTTCCCTCATTGCTGAAGGAATCTGCCAGCAGGTTGAGACGCTGTGCCGTAAAATAATGCACCTCGTCGTTCAGGGCATCCTGCGCCATATTGATGTAGCTGACGCGGTTGGGGCTGCCCCAGTTCTGAGTGCCCCAGCCGCAGGGCAGGCGCTCGCCGCGGGCGGATTCCGGCCAGCCGAAGATATCGTTGTAGATATCATAGCGGGCGATGCCATTTTTCTCATCCGTGTAGACATAGCGCAGATAGGCTGCGTGTCCGGGCTGACCGACCACACCGGCCGGAATGCCGTACACACCCAGCAGGTTGGTACCGGTCTTGGAAATACCGCCGCAGACGGCGCCTTCCTCAAAGACGGCCCACAGTTTGGGATGGCCGGACTGATAAGCGACATTGATATTCTTGTAAATGTCCAGCTGATCTTCCGGCTGCATGGAGGCATAGGTCAGGCCGTACTTTTTCTGCCAGTCTGCCCGATTGCTCTCCTCAAAGTACTTGGCACGGTTGTAGTTGTAGCCGAAGGTATAGCGGATATAGGTATAGGGGCCGCCCTTCATGTTGTTGGGGGTGATCTCGACCTTGGTCGGGTTCACGGTCCCGTAGCTCACCTTGCGGTTGGACCAGTTCAGCCACTCGATCTCGTTGTTGTCGATGATGTTGTTCATGACCATGCGCATCTCTTCGACGTTCAGGGTCTCGAACGCCTTGACGAGCAGGCCGTTGCCATGCATGCGCTTGTAGATGTCGTAGCGCTCCACCACATTGGCGGCATTGGACACCTGGGAGGGATCCACCCAGAAGGCAATGTCATTGGAATGGGTCAGCGCCAGAGCCATCATCATGCGCAGGTAAAGCTGGCTGTTCACATTGGCTGCGGCCATATCTCCGCCGCGCTGGGTATACAGGTTGGCCAGGGCCTGAATGGCACGGCCGTAAGCGCCGTCGGGCGCACCGCCGCCCACAAACAGTTCCAGGGCGTTCTTATCATTGAAAAGCCATTCCAGTGTCTTGGCGGTATCCTCAGTCTGCATCAGGGCATCCAGCAGGGAGTATCCGGCGTCATTCACCAGCGCACGCTGATAGACCAGCTTGCGCAGTTCCTGATCCTCGTTCAGCATCTCCTCGTAGCCCATGCCTTTATGGGAGGCAACCAGTTCCTGAATGCGAAGGTCGTACTCCTCCACCGGCAGGAACACCTGCTGGTCACTTTCTGCCTCCTTGTAGTCGGCAGTCACCAGCTTGAAGTCCGCCATGTCGGTATAAACATAGGCGCTTTTGCCGCTGAGCTGGGTCATGATCCGGATGTTCAGTATATTTTCCGGCAGCATGACGTCCACCGCCACCGATTCGCTGGTCTTGCGCAGGACCGGTGTCTGCTGCAGTGTGGTCCACTGCAGGAAACCGTCGGATCCCCTCGTTGCTGCAGCGACCGTAAAGATGGCACCGTCGGTGTTGCCGTCGTAATCCTGCACAGCGTCAACACCCACACGGGCGATGAAACGATCCAGGTGATAGTACTTGACGTAGTTCATCACGTTGTACACGATGCTGGAACTGGACAGTCCGCCAAAGCCTTTGAGGTAGTATTTGATCTGACCGTCCACCCGCAGCGCCAGGTTGCCGCCGGCGTAGTTCTTGTCCACACGCATGGGACGGCCGTCGCCGCCGTTGGTGATCAGGCAGTAGCTGTCGCTCAGATCGGAGACGTAGAGCACATCCCCCTCAAAATTGACCAGGTCATCCGGGAAGGTCCCCTTGGCATAGACAAGCCATGCCTCGCTGGTCAGGGTCTGGCCGCCTGTGGTGATCTGGACGCGGATATACTTGTTCAGGTCATCGCCGGTCAGCGTGTACTTGCTGTCCGTGGCGCCGTCGATATTGGTAAAGCTGCTGCTCGCGGAAGCACCGCGCTGCCACTGACAGGTGAAGTTCTCATCCGAGGAACCCAGCAGGCCGGCACGGAGAGTCACATCCACCGCAGGCGGGCCGTACATCAGGGCGGTAACCCCAATGCTGACCGGCTCGGAAGCCACCGTGGCAGTGACGCCCTCGGCGGGTTCCACGCTGACCTGAACGCGGAGATACCGGTTGGTTGCCTCAGCCGGAATGACCAGGGTGGGCTGGATTTCGCCGGAAAGATCGGTGAATTCGCCGTCCGCCGTATCCCCCACCTGCCACTGATACCGCAGGGTGAGGTCCTGACCGGAAGCGTACTGCAGCACCGCATTGGCAATGCCGCCCACGCGGGTCTCCGCCACTTCAAACAGGCCGCGGTAAACATCGGACAGCAGCGTGCCGATGTATTTGCCGGAGGCATCGCGGGCAACGGCCCGCAGATAAAGGTCCCTGTCCCCTTCCTTCACGGTGTAGGTTGCATCGGTGGCGCCCTCGATATCCGTGAAGTTCTTGCCGTCGGTGCTGGACTGCCACTGATAGGCCCAGTTTTCCACCGTCTGGTCCTTGCCGGATGTGGCGGTAACGGTCAGAGTGGCCCCGGGAACGGCAATTCCGCTGATTTCTGCCTTGCCGGCGAGAACCGTGTCCTCGTCGCGCAGCAGCACCAGTTCGGCGGCGCTGGCCCAGTTGGGGAGGTCGCTGTACTGGGATTCGGTAAATTCAAAGCGCAGCGCCGTCAGCGTGACGCTTTCGGGCCGCGTGAAAAGAACGTAACCGGTCTTGAGGCTGGAAACCGCGACGACGATCTCACGGAATTCCGCTTCCCCCTCATAGATGCCGTAGACAGTCAGCCGGGTGGGATAGCCCTTTCCCTGCTGGGTGCGGCGGGTCGCGTAGAGAATGCGGTCCAGGGTGACAGCCTTGCTGAAGGTCACCTCGATGGCGTTGTCCGCAGCGGCCTTGCTGGTCTCCCAGAAGGTATCCCAGTTGCCGTCGAAGGCCTTGTCCACTGTGCTGGACGCCGACCACTGACCGTGGCGGCTGGTGGCCTCAGTGACGTACCCGTATTCGCTCTCAGTCATGTCCACACGGTGGTTGCGCCAGTAATCCTCGCTCAGCAGAGCGCTGCTCTCCGACACATCCGAGACAGTGATGCGGTTATGTACCACAACATGGGCACGGGGGGCTGGCCGTTATGCCCAGCTGGCGGCCTTCGATCTCGTTGATGACGAGGGCATAATAATATCCGTCTTCCGCCTGGGCGGTATGGAAGCAGTACTCCGGGCTGGTGGCTCCCTGGATGGGAGTGCCGGTCTCTTCCTCATTGTCGGCGCGATACCACTGATAGGTCATGGTACCGCCGTCCAGCACGGAGGCTTCCACAGCGAGGGCTACGTCATCCCCCACAAACAGATTGGCGCTCTGCGGTGCCTTAGTGATCTGGGGGTTCATGGCGTGGCTGTTCGAAAGAAGCTTCACCGAAATGACTTCGGTCTTCACGTCCACTGCGCCGTCGCCGGTGACCAGGCAGTAATAATAGTGCATGCCCATGGCGTGAGGGTCGGTGGGCCGCGCCAGCGTGTCGGCGTTGCCGTCCTCCACCGGGCGGGGGTTGGTGCCGTTTTCATCGTCACACACATACCACTGATACGCAATATTTTCTGCGCCTTCCGCCGTCAGGGACAGCGTTGGGGAGTCCTCAATGAGGTAGATGCCGCTCTGGGACACATTGCTCAGCAGGATGGCTGCCGTCGCGCTGTTTTGCCAGTGGGCATAGAGGGTGATATCGGCACGGAAGGTCATGGGCATTTCCGCCCGGACCGCTTCCCCGCCCTCTGCCTGGGTGAACCAGCCGAGGAAGGTATATCCGTTGCGGGCGGGACCGGCAGGAAGCTTGTCCCCGAAGGTCTCCAGGAAATGCAGGGCAACCGCGTCCGGGCTGGCCGCGCCGTTGCCGTCAAACCGCACGGTGAAGCTGTGCCCGAAGGAGCAGCTGCCCATGTACTGCGGATCAATGGTGGTGCCCAGGGTGACGGTGTCGGTCACAACCACGTCAAAATCCTTGGCGTTGCCGATGATGGAGCCGCCGGTCGCCTCGATGGAGCCGAAAGTCTGCTGGGTGTTTTTGTAGACACCGCCGCCGGTCTGGGCAGTGTTGCCGGTGATGACGCCGCCGGCGATGGTCAGCTTGCCGCCGGAGGAGGCGATGCCGCCGAAGGAGGCGATGCCGCCGCCCGTGGTGCCGGTGGAGTTGCCTTCGATCCGGGCATTCCCGCTCAGGGTGAAATTGCCGTTGTTGTGGACAATGCCGCCACCGCCGCCGTTGCCATTGGCGCCGTCGGCGCGGTTGTTGATGATCCGGCCGCCCGTCATGGTGAAGGTACCGTTGATGAACAGACCGCCTGCACGGCCGCGGGTATAGTTGTTGCGGATGGTACCGCCCTCGATGGTCAGCTTGGCGCCGCTGTCCACACAGAGACCGCCGGAAGAACTGTTGGCCTGGTTGCCCCGGACCTCGCCGTCCTTGATGAGGATGGTGCTGCCGGAACCGGTGGCATACAGTGCACCGCCGTGGCTGCCGCCATAGCAGTTCAGCAGGCTGCCGCCGTCCAGGGTCAGAGTACCGCTGGTCATATTGATGGCGCCTGCACCGGAGGGGTTGGAGTTGTTCTGCAGGGCGGAACCGGTTTTCAGCGTGACCTTGCCCCCCGTCAGGTTGAGAATCGGAGTGGAGACGTCATTCTGGGTCGAAGTTCCGCGCTCCAGGTAGGTGTTGGCATTGCCGCTCCAGGCCGCGCCGCCGTCGAACTTCACATTTTCAACGGTCAGTTCGCCGCCGGTCACCCGCAGCATGGCGCTCGCCTTGAAACCGGCCGCTCGGGTCACCGTGACGGCGTTGCCATCTGCAGAGATGGTCAGCGTGCCGGAGGACAGGGTGATGGTCTTGGAGAGGGTATCGTCCCCTGCCAGGACCAGCGTCTTTTCAGCAGCGGAGGAGGCGTTCAGCGCAGTGACCGCATCGTCCAGCGTTGCGTAGGCAGTGCCGTTGAAATAGGCATTTGCCGCAAGGACCTTTACATGAACGGTGTTGGTCTGTGCCGTGGCGGTGGAAGGGTTCTTGTCCGCCTCGGTGTTGGTCACGACACAGTAGTACCAGCGATCCGACGGCTCCTCGGTGGAGAGGGTAAGCGTAGCGGAAGTGCCGTTCTCTACCTCGGTAAAGTTTCCGTTCTGGGAAGTGGCAACGTACCACTGATAGCTCAGCTCACTGCTGGCGCTGCCGCCGTCAGCCTTGGCCTCCACCGTCAGGGATGCCGCCTTGCCAAGGCCCCACTCGCCGCCCTGGGGCTGTGTGGTGATGAGCACCGGAGCTGCGGCGTTCTGATCCTGGACCTTGACGGCAACAATGTTCGTCCACGTCTCCGCGTAACCGTTGGCCGACAGGGTACAATAATAATAGGTACGGCCGACCTTGTCCGTCGGTGCGTTGTAGCGGGACGAGGTCGCATCGGCAATGGCCTGCGCGCCCGAGCCGCTTTCGTCGGAACAGGCGTACCACTGGTAGCGCACGCCTTCCACTGCGGTCTCCACCGACAGGGTGGCCGTGGTGTTCAGTCCGATATTGTCAAACGCCTGGGGCTGTGCGGTGATCTCGATCTCCGGCAGTTTCTGGAGCTTGGCCGCGCCGGACTCGAATTTCAGGCCGAAAGCCGTGCTGTGGAGAACCAGGTGATCGACGTCGCTCTGGTTCAGCGTGTATCCGCTGCCCCGGGCAATCTCCCGGCCGTCGGAAAGGCTGCCGCCGGCCGTCACTTTCACGGTGCCGGACAGCGCCCCTGCAACCGCCAGGTACTTACCCGAACCGATGTATGCATCGTCAAATGCAGCCGCCCCGGAGACCGTGGTCCAACCGTAATTGGAGTTGGAATCGTCGGGAACGAGCACCGCGTCGGCGCCCGTCCGGGCCGCATTGCCGGTGAACGTACCGCCGCGGATCTGGATGGCGCGGCTCTCATAGCTGACCGCAGCGTAGAGGGCACCGTCCTTGTCCGCACGGTTGTCCGTGAAGGTACCGTCCTCAATGAGGGATTTGCCGTCCAGCCAGAGCGCACCACCGTTGCCGCCTGCGGCATTGTGGGTGAACTCGCCCCGGATGCTGTTGGCAATACCGCCGCCGTACAGATAAACGGCGCCGCCGTTGCCCGCCGCATAGTTGCCGGTGAGCCGGGCCGTTTCATACACAGTAATGTAGCTGTTGCCGCTGTACACACCGCCGTTGCCGTCGATGGCGTTGCGGGTCATCTCACCGTAGAGATGGATCTTGGCGTTGCCGCCCGCCGTGGTGGCGATGGCGCCGCCGTCGGCACTGCTGTGGTTGTTCTGCAGCACGGCGGTTTCCTGCACATACAGGTCGCCTTTGGTGACCGTGATGAGGGCGGCTGCGGACGCGGCGTTTCCGTCGTAGGCATCCGGGACCGCGGGGCTCTCCGCCGCAACGGTTTCCATCTGCTCCTCGCCCTGCTCATCCAGCACGGCGCGGCCCTCATCGTCCGTCACGACCCGATCCACCAGCCAGTTTGCACCGCCGTCCAGCACCAGCGTACCGGCACTGTCCGTTTTGCCCTCGCCTAGCCTGAGCGTACCGTTGGTCTGTACAAACAGCGCCCCGGTGTAACCCTCCCCGCGGGAGATGGTGACAACGGCCCCGCTCCGGGCAACGATCGTCAGGTTCTTGCTGATGGTGACGGCCGCGCTCAGCTGCACGTCCTTCAGCAGGGTGATCGTCTGTCCCGTCGCGGCTGCCGAAACGGCCTCCGGCAGGCTGGCGTAGTGGGTCTCGCCGATCTGTGCGACACCCTCCTCCGCCTGAGCCTGTACAGAGTCAGCTGCCGCATCCGCCGACGGTGCAGTGGTTTCCGCAGGGGGGCTGTTCCCCGTCGGTCTCCCCTGCCCCATCCTTGGGCGAAGAATCCGCCTGAGCAGTATCTTCCGCCCCTTCCTCCCCGGGAAGGGATGCAGTGTCCTCATTATGGGAAGCCCCTTCCAGAACAGTGGCTTCCTCCTGTACATTCGTAGAAGCGCCCTGCTCCTGGACAATGACGCCGGAATCCACAGGTTCCTCAACGCCCTCCGCCAAAGCGGTGAACGGTGTAGCCATGGACAGCGTTATCGCACCCGTCAGAAGCAGGGAAAGAATACGTTTCCGCAAATTGTTCATGCCTTATGATTCTCCTTGAGATTAGTTACTGTTGCTCCCGAGATTATATCATTGCGCCGTGGAAACGTCAATTCACACTTTTTCAGTATGTTTATTCTTTTTCTGTCAATAATTTGGTAGTTTTGCTCACAAAAAAACTCTTTCCCTTTACTACCAAATAGGTTATGATAATACCTGCCTTTTTCGGCCGTTTTTCCGCGTTTCAACGCCTGCTGAAAGCGCATCCCAAAAAAGCCGTGCCGATGGATAAACTTTTATCAAGGAGAAGGAATGTGCAGAAAAGTGAAGTAATCTTCGAGAAAATCGGTTGGAAATTTTCACCACGTGCGGAAAAGGCGAATTTCCTCATGGAGATCCGTTACCGGGACTGTTCCGCCCGTCCTCCCGACCATGTTTTTTCCCTCCGGCATTTTCTGCCGGGATTGTTACGATACATATTATTATAGAGAACTTATTATAGAGAACGCAAAGGAGCAACTACATGTATAAGAACTCATTGCTGCCCCGGCGCACAGCGTTCCTGGCGGCCTTGCTGGCACTGTTTGCCCTGCCGTCGTCTGCGGCGGAACTCAGCGGGGACGGTTCCGCACAATCCCCCTACCTCATCGCCACTGAGGCAGACCTGATTGCCTTCCGCAGCAAGGTCAACGGCGGTGAAGCCAGCGCCCACGCCAGGCTGACATAGGATATCACCCTCGCTGGCTACTGGACAGCCATCGGCACGCAGGACGCCCCCTTTACCGGCACGTTCGATGGTGACGGGCATTCCATCGGCAATTTTATGACCGCCTACTACGATCCCCTCGCAGCGCTGTTCGGTTACAACAGCGGTACCATTCAGAATCTTACTGTGGATACCGGCTACAACTATCTTTTCGGCGGGGATTATACGGCAGCCATCTGTGCAGTCAACCGCGGCACCATCCACAACTGCACCAGCAAAGGCTACATTTACGGCTACGTTGACCGTACCTTTGTGGGCGGGATCACAGCGGTCAACTTTGGCACAATCACCAACTGCACCAACACCGCCATTGTGGGCGGCGGCGCCGATGCCTGCGGCGGCGGTATCGCCGGCGTCTCCGCTGCGGGAACGATCTCGGATTGCACCAACATCGGCAGCGTCAGTGTTGCCGATGCCCCGAAACAGCAGACCGAGCTCTGCGCCGGCGGTATTGTGGGATTGAACTACCAGTCTTCCATCGACCGCTGCACCAACACCGGCGTCATCTACTCCGACAGCCCCAAAGGATACACCGGCGGTGTGGCAGGGCTGAACAACGGCATCCTCAGCAACAGCCTGGACACCGCAAGTATTACCAGTACCGGTCTGTCCGGCGGTGTGGCCGGTTATGTATTCACCAACACCGATACCGGCATGACGGCGCAGGTGCGCAGCACGCTGGACACCAGCGGCAATGTGGTATATGGAAAAAACACCGGCGGCTTCCTCAGCGGCAATTACTATAAAGCCAGCGCCGGCGGCAATTCCGGCACGGACCAGACTGCCGTGACCGACGCCCAGCTGAAAAGCGGTGAAGTGACTTACCGCCTGAACGGCAACAACACCACCGATCCTGTCTGGGGGCAGAATCTTGCCTCGGATGCAGCTCCTGTGATCGGCGGCAGTGACGTGGTTTACGCCCGGTATCAGAGCGGCTCGATCATCGGCTACACCAACGACCCGAGTCAGTCCCACACCCATGATTTTGACGAGAGCGGAAAATGCACCGTTGACGGCTGCGGCTATGAGTCGGTGCGGCTGGACGGCTGGACTCTCACCCTGGACGGTGCCCTGGGCGTCACCTTCTATTACGAGATCGATCCTGCTTACCTTACGGAAGACTGTGACGTCTTTGTCACCTTCACCATGGACAACAAGGATACCAGCATATCCCTGGACGAAAATTACAGCTATCGGACCGACGGCAAGACCGTCTACGGGTTCCGCTTCTATGTAGATTCCGACAAGGCCACCCACGAGATCACGCCGGTTCTGACCGTCCGCAAAGGCGACGAGGCAGTTGTCACCCTGTCCCAGCAGGAGCCGTACCGGATTTACGACTACCTGAAAACCATCATCAACGCCGAGGACGGAACCTACCCGGCAGAGCTGGTGGAGCTTGCCCGGACCCTGGCAACCTACGATTACTACGCCAATGAGTATTTCAAGTACAGTCCGTCGTATACGGCCGAACTTGAGCTGCTGCCCCTGAACGGCGTCACAGCCGAGGTTCTGGCCCCCTACGCGCAGACCCTGGATTCTGCTGACGATGAGGTGTATCCGGTGCTCTATTACGGTTTCAACCTGTATCTGCAGGATTCCGTATTCCCCCGCTATTACGCCACTCTGGCAGATCCTGTTGCGAATCCCGTGGATACCAGCAATCTGTATATGGGCTACCGCACTACCGGTTCCGGCGATCTGTACACCTACGTGAAAGCTGTAAAATCCGGCAACTATTATGTCGGCAGCATGGCCAAGCGCCCCGCCTCCGACCTGGGTGTCACCTATGACATGGCATTCTTTGTCAAGGAAGACGATACCTACCGGCAGGTCAGCCAGGTCCGGCACCTGAGCATCTATTCTTACATCTACACTGCCGTGACCAACAGCGCTGCGAAAGAATCGCTCCAGAACGCCATGAAAGCACTCTATCTCTATGGCGAGGCCGCAAAGACTTACTTTGACAGCGTGAACTGAGGGAGATTGCCATGAAAAAACAGTTTTGGTTCCTAATCGCCATCGTCCTGGTGGTATTGCTCCTCGGCGGCTTCGCCTGGATGCGCCTTTCCAAGGACACTTCCGACGCGGCATCCTCTCCCAACGGCGAGACCGAGATCATCCCTGATGACCCCAACGAGCCCTGGCCGGACCTCACGGCGGATGCTTCCCCGGATGCTTCTGACGGGACGCATTCCTCCGCTTCAGATTCCTCCAACCCCGGCCAACGCCGGGAACGCCTGCCCCCGGCAGTCCGGCTCTCCCGGGAGACACGGCAAATTCCGATTCTTCTTCTGACTCCTCCGGCAGCGCGTCTTCTTCCGGTGGATCTGCTTCTGCCGGCGGCCCGGTTTCCGGGAACGGTTCCTCTTCCTCCGGCAGCCCGGATATTCCTGACAACACTCCCGGCGGCGGGGTCCCGTCCGAGCCGGATTCCGACGCAGGGGACGACGATTCTGTGGTCTCGCAAGCAGAGCTCCATGAATACGAGCTTCCCTATATTCCCCTGTCGTAACCGTTCACCATTCTGATCTACTTTTGAAAAGAGCGCGCTTCAGATGCTGTCTGCAGCGCGGTCCTTTTATGATATAGACAGGAAGGACGCAGGATCACTCCGCACAAAAAGGATGATATACTGAAAACCGCGCCGGGTTACCATAAAACAATTTTTCCGTTCCCTTTTGCACTGCCGCGGAAACCGATTCTCCAGACTCCTGAAACGAACTGCATCCGGGCAAAAATCAAAGGGCCTGCCATCTGCTTTTCACAGACGGCAAGCCCTTTGAATTCATCTTATGAACAATTTACCAAGGGGTACTCCCCTACCGACTTTCTGCAGGTCCTCGGAATATCTTACTTCTTGCCTGCGGTAGTGGTCTTCTTCTTGCGAGTCACAACAACAACCGCTGCGATGACGACCACAACAACCACGACAATGGCGTAGATCCAAAGATTGCTGCTGCTTGCAGCTTCTGCGGTATCCTCCGAAGGAGCCGGAGTTGCTTCCACAGTTGCATCATCGGTGGTGGCAGGCGCCTGCTCAGCCGGCTCAGTCACTGCGACCTCAGTTTCTGCACGGGTCAGAATCATAACCGGGGAGAAAGAGGTCATGGTCAGGGTGACCATGCCGTCACCTGCAACGCAGGGCAGGACCTCAACGGTCATATCGTCAATCACGGCGTCGGCATTATTTTTCAGTTCTTCCGTCAGGGCCTCCGCATCTGCAACGTCGCCCATAAAGTGCAGTGCCAGAACATCGCTGTCTGCCGTAATGCCATCCACCTTGACGGAGACTTCCACGCTGCCGCCATCGGCCAGCATCTGCTCCATATCACCGCTGACACTCACATCAAACAGGGCTGCAGGTTCGTAATTGTCCATGCTGTCATAATCTGCTGCCTCTGTTGCGCTGATCTGGGCATCCACCTGCGCCAGTTCCTGCTCTGCTGCGGAGATTTCATCCGCACTGGCACCGTCAGCTTTCAGCTGGTCGACCTTGGCGGAGAGCTCGTCACGCTGTGCATTCAGGCGTTCTACCTTGGCGGTCTTGTTTGCCGCGATCTGGGTCTCAATTGCAGTGGTCACTTCCGCGGTGTTCGAGAACTTGCCCATCAGTTCGCTGGTAGATTTGGTGGCAGTTGCAGCAGCGTAAACCAGATTCATTTTGGCATTGCTGGCTGCATCCAGAGAGCTGGTGCCGTCCAGCGTGTTGGCAACGTTTGTCACAATGATGTTGCCGTTATCCGCTGCGACAGTCGTCTTTTCTCCTGCGGCACTGGTCACGGTCACCTCATTGTTTGCCAGCGTTGCACCGGTCTGTGCCCGGCTGGGATGCCATTCCGCCGCCAGAGCACTCGTTGCCAGCGCCATCGTCACGGCAAAGGCTGTAAGTACAGAAACTGCTTTTTTCATTGAAAATCCCTCCATCACTTTGTTTTGGTAGAATGCTGGCCATAACCATATCCTTTGCTGTTATAGTAATAGCCTGAGCGATAATACCGATGATAATATACATTCGATTTGCCGCTGATGTCCGCACGGTTGAGAACGATCCCCAGAAGGGGCGTCTCGGTACGTTTGAGCAGCTGAACCGAATTATCAACCATTTTGCGCGGAGTCGATCCGCTCCGCACGACCAATACAGTGCCGTCGCAGTGTGTCGCGATGTTCAGTGCATCTGCCACACTTCCGATCGGCGGTGTGTCGATCAGGATATAACCAAACATCTTTCGGCAGGTTCCAATCATTTTGGCAAAGCGAGGTCCCTCAAGAAGAATTGTCGGGTTCGCAATGGCAGAAGCCACCGGCAGAATGTAGCCATTGGGGATGTTGGTCTGATAAAGAACCTCTTCCAGCTCCGCCCGGCCGGCCAGATAATGGGCACTGCCCATCAGTTTTTCCGTACTGCTGATGCCATACTTGCTGCGGAGCTCTGAATTGCGCAAATCGCAGTCGATCAGCAGCGTGGGTGTTCCCACCTCCGCGATCTGTTTCCAGAGCTGCATGGCCACAAAGCTTTTGCCTTCGTTGGGAACGCTGCTGGTCACCATGACCGTCTTGACCTGGTCTCCGCAGAAACCAAGATTCACGCGGAGTTGATTGAGCGCTTCCGACATATCAAAGGGGAGTTCAGGCATATTGCGGATCTGTAATTCTTTCATTTGGCATCCCCCTTTTTACGTTTGCTTTTTTTCTTTTCCCGTTTCCGCCCGGCGCTGTTAAAACCTCCCAGATCTCCTTCGGGAATGGTAGCCAGCGGCTGGACGCCAAAGTACTTGGCGATATCATCCGGCGTAACGAAGGTGTCATTCATCAGGAAGCGTACCAGCAGAACCGCACAGCAAAGGACTGCACCGGCCAGACCTCCCAGCATGGTATTTTTCGAGTAGCTGGGGCTGGACTTGCTTGCAGGTGCGACCGCACTCTCGACGAGGTTCGGTGCGTCTGTTTCCATAATGTTCGGAAGATAAATGCCTGCCTGATTCACCAGCTCATTGGCAATATCGGCGGATTCCTGAGGATCCGGGCTGGTCACCAGGATTTTCAGGATACGGGTATCCGTGGTATTCGTAATGCTGATCATGCTCTCCAGAGTATTATAATCCATGTTCAGGGAGAGGTTATTGATCACATCCTGCAAAAGCGGGCGGCTGAGCAGCAGTTCCTGATAGTCGGCGGTCAGTGATGCACCGATCTGCAGGTCGGACAGGTTCACCACCGAATCATTGGAGGCTGACACGATATAAATTTTTGCCGTTGCCTGGTAGAGCGGCGTCACCAGGAAATAGGTATACGAAAATGCCACCGCCGCGCCCAGGATCAGGCACAGGATGATCTGCCAGAGGTGCCCCCAGAAGAGGTAAAACACTTCCACCAGATCAATGGTGTCTTCCGCCTCCTGCCGCATCGCAGCCACCTGCGGCTCGACCGGGTATTCGTTTAACGTCTGTCGCTGCATATTTTTGCTTCTCCTATCAGCTATCGCTTGTCTCGTAAAACAACGTCAGCATTGTCTGCTGCAAACTGTCCTCATCCAGATAATAGGCAATATAGCCATCCTCCACCTTACTTTCCCCATCAATGGTCAAAAGGTCCAGCTCGGTATATTTCTTCATGTATTGTCCGATCTCGGTGACGGTTTTGCTTCCCATATCCGTCACCATATAATCGAACACCGCATCGTAGGCGCGCACCGCGAAATCTGCATCCTGCTTTTCCATCTGTTTTTGGAGCGCTGCCAGATACTGACGCTGACGTGCCATGCGGGAAAGGTTTGTCTGATCATCCACATCCTTGCGGGTACGGACGAACGTCAACGCCTGATCCCCCTGCAGAGTCACAACCGTTCCTTCCTGAAGGGAAGGATCCACGGCGGAAAAATCAGAGGTAATTTCAACCGGAACACCGCCGACCATATCATTGAGGATTGCCACGGCATCCATATTGAGTGCCATATATCCGTCAATTTTCTGGCCGTCAAAGAGGTTGGAAACGGTCGTCACAGTGTTCTGGCAGCTTTTCTTTTTGCCGTCACCATAGGAATGGGCCAGCGTAAGCTGCTCAAACTCTGTTCCGATGACCTTGCCGGTAACGCCAAGAACGGGGACCTCCACCATGCTGTCGCGGTTCAATTGCAAGATCTGCCAGGTTTTGTTGATGTGATCGATCACAAGCAGCATCTGCAGATCGGCCTGACCGCCGCCGATGTAGCTTTCCGTGCCGACTGCTTCACCGCTCTCGTCGATGCCCATCAAAAGCCAGGTCTGGAGACCTTCGCGCTGGACATAATCAACGCCGTTGTATGTAACGTGCTTGCGCTGCTGTGCAGCGGTCTCCAAGGTTGCTTCTGCGCTGACCGGGATATCGTATTGCTGATGTTCCCAGCTCTTGATCCCCAGAAACCCAGCCGCAACGGCTGCCAGAAGAAGAACCCCGGCCACGGCCGCCCGGATCGCGTCCTTGCGCCGGATCTGTCGATGTGAATAATTTGTATGCTTCATACCGATTCAAAACGCGGCTGCAACAGCATCTGGGCATTCTGGTCCATATCGGAAAGAAACTCGCGTCCCAGCTTGCGTTCCACCACGCTTCTCCCCTCCCAAAGGTTCGGTGCACGGCTTTTCAGATTGTGGCAATCGCTCCCCAGCAAAGGCTTTGCTGTATTCTGGAGGATTTCCAGGGCGCCGCGTCGTGTTCTCCACTGCCGAAGTGCTCCTGCATTCACCTGCATCGGCAACGAATACAGCATGTGGAGATATCTCTTGTTGTTTGCTCCCATCGTCAGCCGCTCCGGGTGCACGAGGACTACGTCAAATCCGCAATCCCACGCCAATGACATGACCTCATCAATTTGAAAAGAGTTCCAGTCGCTGTAGGGCATTTCCAGCAGAAGGGTATTGGTTCCTTCCAGACAGAGCTGGTGCAGATTTTTTTCTTCGCTGATGCCGGAATAATAAGTAACTTCCGCGCCAAGGACAAGGGGCACGGGCAATGGCTGCGCCTGCTGCAGTCTCTGCCATGCCGCATCGCGCCGTGAGAGAAAGGTTTCCACGTCCGTTCTGTCCCGGTAGAAATGAGGCGTGGCACACACAACATCGACGCCATGCTGTGCCATCCGGTGGAGCATCCCGGCCGAGGTTTCAACGCTGTCACTTCCGTCATCAATTTTAGGCAGGACGTGAGTATGTAAATCAATGACCGTTTGCGCTCCCCCCAATCCGGCTCCGATGCCCATTCTGTGACAATTTTTGATGGTCGCACAAGAGCCTCGCAATGTACACCTGTACATTGTTACTCCTGAATATGTTACCATGTTAGCGGCCAAAAATCAACGCCAAAACATTTTATGGAAAATATTTTGACATCATTCTATATATTAAACAAAAAGTTTGTCGATTCTCAGACACGGTTCGTCAAATGGATTATGATACTTACAACTAGTAACAGTTATCAACGAAAGATCGTCCAAAATTCTGCCATAACTTTTTTACATTTCCTTTTCATTTTCTGCGTTTCCATGTGTTTTTGGCATCCATTTGCCAGTTCATTGCCAGATCTGCGCACTTTTTTTGCGCCAGTTGCCTTCATCTGCTGCATTCTTCCTGTTCGATCAGCCGCAAACGGCAGCCAGACGGCAAAAAGAACCTGTGCCGTCCGGCTGCCCGCACGCGAAATACCAATTTTTTTCACCGGTCTGCCATGACCACGCCATTGTTCCGCACAGCCTTGCTTCTTTCACCTTTCCCGGTGTGCAGAAGTCCCCTTCAATATCCTATCCAGCGGCGACTCCGCAGGCGGACCTGCATATCGTCACTGCTTCTCTCTTCCGTCAGTATGTCCCTCTCCGGTGCAGGAGGCAATGTCGGCAAACAGTTCTTCGACAACGGCCCAGGACGCCCGGTCGAAGATTACCAGAAACACCGTCAATTCATGTTTCTGCAAAAAGGCTTCGATGGTCTCCACCGCCACTTTGAGGGCCTGTTCTTTCGGGTAGCCGTATACGCCGGAGGAGATCAGCGGAAAGGCCACCGTATGGCAATCATGGGACACGGCCAGTTCCAGTGCGTTCCGGTAGGCGGAGACCAGCAGCTCCCTTTCTCCATGGCTGCCGCCCCGCCAGACCGGTCCCACGGTGTGGATCACATACCGGGCGGGCAAATGATATCCCCCGGTGATTTTGGCCTGTCCCGTCCGGCAGCCGCCCAGTTTGCGGCACTCCGCCAGAAGCTGCGGCCCGGCCGCGCGGTGAATGGCCCCATCCACACCTCCTCCCCCCAACAGGCTTTCGTTGGCTGCGTTGACAATGGCATCCACTTTCATGGTGGTGATATCCTTTCGGACGATTTGAAGCGGCATAAAAGCACCTCCTTGTCTGATGGCTTCATCATACCACGAAGCTTTTCTCCTGACAAATTGAGTCGTTTTTCCCTGACGGATTCTTCTGTGCGCAGAGTGTTCTGTGCTATAATGATCGCAGAATTTTTTCTGTTTCAAGCGGCCGGACGTTCTCCTGCCGCCCGTCCCCCACAGAAGGTCACACGCGAAGAATGAGGCGATATCAATGGCGCACAGCTTTTCCGTTCATGGCAAGACCGTGTCCGTCTTTCCCGGCACGGCACCGGATGCTCCCGCAGTGTATCTGAACACGTTTGCCGGGGAAATTCCCCAGATCGTCTCCCAACTGCACGGACAGGAGCTGCCCGATTTTTCTCTGGTTGCCATCAGCGATCTGGACTGGAACCATGACATGGTGCCGTGGGACCAGCCGCCTGTGTTCAAAAACGCGGTTCCCTGCACCGGCGGCGCGGATGACTACCTCCGTCTGCTGACGGAAACCATCCTGCCCCTGGCAGAGAAAGAGCTTGCCGGTGTGCCCCGCTGGCGCGGCCTGGCCGGATATTCTCTGGCCGGCCTGTTCGCCCTCTACGCCATGTACCGGACGGATGTGTTTTCCCGGTTTGCCAGCATGTCCGGTTCGCTCTGGTTTCCGGGGTTTCCCGAGTATATCCGTACCCACGGGCTTCCACGCCTTCCGGACTGCATCTACTTTTCCCTTGGGGACAAGGAAAGCAAGACACGCAACCCTGTACTGAAAAACGTCCGGGATAATACCGAAGCCATCCAGGCATATTACCAGCATCTGGGTATCCGGTCGGTGTTCCGGTTGTACCCCGGCAATCATTACAATCACGCCGTTCAGCGCACGGCAGATGGCATTGCATGGCTGCTGGAACAGCCCTCCGCATCGTGCGGCGTCACCCGGCTTTCTCAGACAGATAGCCAGCGTCCTACAGCCTCACCGTAGAAGGCGCCCGGACCGCATTTTTTCCCGACAGAAAAGCCACAGATTTTCAGGCCGCGAATTTTTTCCTTGGGGCTTTTCCGATGGGCCAGGATATGCTTTTCCACAATTTTGCGCAGGACCTGGCCGCACGCATCCGGGCCGAATCGGCCACCTTCCAACGGTTTTCCCATACCGCCATATCAAGACACCCCACCCTTGAAGGTCTGCAAGACCTGCCGGGCGGGGTGTTCTTTCGATATTCCGTCTTCTATTCAAAGGGTTGCCGGGATGTTCGCATTGCGTGATTTCTGCATGCTCACACCTGGACCGGCAGGCCGTTGACGCTCATGTTCTCCGCCGGGATCAGCAGATACTTGCGGCCGTTGATCTCGGTGGTTTCCAGCAGGCTGCTGCGCTCCGGGTCCACCGATATTTTGGCTTCCTCGGTCTCCAGCTCAAACTTGCCCACATTCATCAGGTTGGCGGGGTTCAGTGCGGCACTGCCGAAGTGTTCAGCGTACTGCGCGGCAAAGGCCTGCACCTGTTCCTCCGGCACCTGACAATCCTGCAAAACGGCGCTCACGTCCGCCGCCGTCACGGTGAGAGGCTCGTCCTCACGGCTTTCTTTGTACTCTTCCACCTTGTCCCGCATCCATTCGTGAAGGGACTGGGCCACCTGCAGGGTGCAGCCCTCTCCCAGGCTCTCGGACAGGACGCTCTCAAAAGTCTCCCGCTGCTCGACTGCCGACATGGGAGCCTCGGTGTGGAAGATGCCGTCGATGAACTCCTGATGGAGCTGGTCCGGCTTGCGGGTATAGAACAGCGCATTGTAGATATTGGCGGCGCGGTCATCAAAGGCCGGGAAAACGAATCCCAGATCCGGCTGGGCCACCGTCTGGTTCGTGCCGTAGCTGTGGAACTCATTCTGGGCAGAGTAGAAGCCCAGGGCAGCCTTGCCCTCCTTGACCGGGCAGATGCAGCAGACCACATAGTGGAACATGGTATCCGACACCTGATCGAAGGTCAGGCCGTCCTTGGCCTTGAAGGGCACATCGTAGGCGTCATGGGCCAGAAGCACCAGATAATTGCTGTTGTCCATGTCCAGGGATTCGATGACCTTGTCGTAGAAGGCCTGGCGCACCGCCGGGTCCTTCAGCTCGGTTTCCCGCAGATTCATGAGGAGTTTGTGCTCCTCGCTGTCGGCCACCTGCTGGGTGGAAAAGACAATGTCGATCAGGTTCTTGCCCAGCGTGCCGGACATGGCCTTTTTGAGGAAGCCCAGGTATTTTTCGGCTTCTTCCGGGGGCATGGTGGCCAGAGATTCGTCCAGGTAGGCAATGATCTCCTTCTTGGTATTGACATAGCAGCCATAGATATGGCCGATGGAATTCTTGTCCGGGTTGAAACGGCGGCGCAGTTCACTGATTTCTTTTCGATTCATGGCGATACCTCGATCCAGTATAAATTGAAAGCAACGTTGGAAATCAAGTATATCACATTCCGGGCCGTCTGTCAGGAGATGGCCGCCCGTGATCTATTCTCCCGCACCAATTTTCAGCGGATCACCTTCCATGGTTTTCTACCAAACCAAATACTCCCCTCACGACTTCCAGCTTTGCCGCTGTACGCCATGAAGGGAGCATGCAGAATCCTGTTTCTGCTAAGTATTAGCCGTTAATGCGAGTGCCGCAATTCGGGCAGAAGAGTTCATTATTTTCCAGCTTGGTCCCGCACTTGGGGCAGACTGCCGCCGGGTGATTGGGCTGCAAATCAGGGATCGGAGACGGATTACGGCTAGCACCGCATTTGGGGCAGAAATTCACATCCGCATCCAGGGTTGCGCCACAGTTCGGGCAGATATTCGCCTTGCGCAGGGCTTCTACGGTGTCCTGATTTTTCGCAATTGTCGCTTTCAGGTCATTGACCTTTGCAATTTTTGCCTGGATCTCCGGCACATCCTGCAACAGTCCATTTTCCACCACATACTGGCCGATTTCGTTTACAATCTGTTTGACATCGCTCTCATAGTTACTGATTTCGATGTTGATCCGGGTGATCTCAGCCATATATTTGCTCTTGGTAACTGCATTTTGCGTCAGTTTCGAAAGTTTTTCAGCCCATCCTGCCATTTTTATTACCTCCTCGATCATTCATCGCTTTAAGAGAGTATTTTACCCGGTGATCGGTTGCAGCTGGCCGTTTTGCAAACCAAGCGTACTTCCGTCTTCCAGTGTAACACAAAGCATACTGTCTGCATAGTACATATCGGTTACTTTACCATTATTTCCGGCAGAAGTCACACCGCCAGCGGAATAGATATACAGACTTCCGTCCGAACACAAAAGCAATGTGTCGCTGCCATCGCTGGCCACCGAGACAACCTCCAAATCAGGGAGAACCGTTCCATCTTCTTGCGGAGTCCATCCCTCGGGAGCGCTCATTCCAAAGTTGCTGCCAATGCTGTTTCCACTCGTCAGCCAGATCACACCGGCGTCGCTAGCTTGGAAATCGGTAACCTCATCCGCGACCAGCATCCACCCGGCATCCCCATAATAGGAGTAGCCGTTGCTTCTGCTCGCATACAGACTTCCGTCGGTTGTGAGAACATACAGCGTTTGTCCATAAGAATCGATTTTCATGACCGAGTCAAAACTGGACACGCGACTCATCGTCTGGCTCGAACCATAACCAGCTTCCCACAGACTGCAGTCCGCTCGAAGGACCAGCATCCGTCCAGGAGCCCCGGCAGCATCAAGTACGTCTCCCGTCGTCGTAAGCTGTATCCATCCGCTCTCAGGCAGGGTCGTGGCATAACTATCGCCCATCTGCCCCCAGCGGTTTTCGCCCGCGGCCCACAGGTTGCCTGAGCCATCCAGCACGTAGCTGGTACGCCCAGCACAATAGACACTGTGGGGAGTGCCGGGAAACTGGGCCGAAGCAAATTCCGTCTGTTCGTACTCCGAATCTCCCAGACCATTGCTGGTTCCCAGCTGGCCAAGCGTGTTGTGGCCGCGGCTCGTCACGTTTCCGTTGGAAATGGACAGCTCCTGGTCTGTGCCTGCCGCCCAAGTACGGGCGCCCGAGTGCCACTCGCGCATCAGATTTTCCCGCTGCTCATAATATTGATCATCATCCGTCAAGTCGATCAACTGGCTGACAATCTGAATGGCTTTGCCGTAATTTTTAGCCTGGTAATAAATGTTTGCCAGGGAGGCCGAGATTTCCTCATCCGGCTGATAGGGATCCTGCACGTCTTCCAGCACATCGGCGGCGAAGCTATAATTGCCGGTTGCCATATAGGCAGTAGACAAGCCCTGGCGAGCTTCACGGCTGCTGGGGTTCATTTCAATCGCATTGGTGAATTCCAGAATTGCTTCCGAATAATTCAAGTCATTCAAATACCGTTGTCCCATGGAAATATGTTCTGCAGCAGAACCAATGCCAGATACCAAATTGATGGCAATTCCGGCAATCAACGCCAGCAGGACAAGAATCACGCAAAAAAGCATGGGAAGCCGATACCGTTTAAATTGTTCCATGTTTCGCCCTCCTCTGCCTTACTGCTGAATCAGCTTAACCTGGTCTCCATCGGATTGCAGCAAATAGCTGCCTGCCACAACCATATTAGAAACCGAATCATCATAGCCGCTGTCGTTATAGTTCAACGATGCAGAACCACCTCCCTGCAGGGGAATGCTGGGATCAAGAACTACCACATCATCATAGGATAGCGTCGCCAGCAGGGCTTGGAAACTATCGTAATCCACCTGTGTAAACAGCGTTCCGCTGAAGTTCATGGACAGTGTAACCGACGTACCGGCTGTATTCGCCTCTGCCGTGGAATCGTCAAGGTAGCCGTCCGTCAATACCAATGTTCCATCATTCAACAGGGTAGCACTTGCGCGGATATGCAGACGGCCAAATTGATAGTTGTACCCGGGCAGAACCTCGCCAACCACCAGCATATGTTCAAAATTCTTGGTCGTCCCATCATCGCTGGTCAGAACAATGGTTTGCCATCCAGCCGTCAACTGGGGGGAGAACTCAACATTCAGCGAAGTGTCCATCCGGCTGTCTTCATTGATTTGCGCAGTCTGTCCTCCGACCGTCACGCCCGTGACATTCTGCAGCCCAGTACCAAACAGGACCAAGTTCAGACTTTGTCCCGATTCCTGTGCATATGTCAGCTCATTCATGGTAAAGCGGGATCTGCTCACACCAGTGAGATTCGGTCCTTCTTCCTTCGGGAAAGAATAGTTCACCCGAACGCTGACGTTTTCCTCTTCTTCCCGCAGGAAGAAATACCGCTGGTCCTCCTCCGGCAGATCCGGAGCCGTGTAATGAACACGGAACTGGTTTCCAATCATACCAACCAGGCTCAGATAAACACTGGTCAGTTCGGAGGAACTATCTGCGCGGATATACTGGCCTCCTGTGGTATCCGCAATTTGCTGGAGCAAGTCGTCATCCACGCTGCCGAATCCGATCGTATGGATAATCATCCCGCGATCGGCGGCTTCCTGCACAACGTTCATATCAATGGAGCTCTGACCGTCGGTCATCAGCAGCACGGTCGTGCTGCCCTCCTTGCCATTCGCCACATCCAAACCTGCCTGGATTCCGGCTGTAATGTTCGTACCGCCGCCGTTGCCCAGCAGATCTACCGCCGCCAGTTGCGAAGATTTGTCATCTCCCATTTCTGTAAGGATGCGGGCCCCATCGTCAAAGCTCACCAGGGCCATATTCAGGTCGTCATCCAGGGAGGAGATGAATCCCCGCAATGCCGTCTGGGCGTCGCGAAGAGGCGTGCCGGTCATGCTTCCGCTTTCGTCCACAATGCAAATCACATTGCGCTGGGTGCTTTCCGCCTCTACCGCCTCGATGGTGTAACTTACATCCTGATGCGTATCCCGTACAATGAGCTGACTGCCCGAAACGATCTTTTCAACCAGGGTATCCCGGCCAGACAGCGAGACGACAACATCAGGATAGTTGCTCAAATCAATGTCGGTGGCGTACAGATCCCGGCCATAGTTACGCAGTTCGCTGATAATGTAATTGGTAAAGCTTTCCGTCAACGGGGTAACGCTGATTCCTGCATAGTCCATTGCGCCCGAGGTCAGAACCGTGTTGATTGCACTGCGGAACTCCTCAGACTGAGCTCCCAGCGTGTCTCCCTCGGTGTAGCTGGTATTCAGGACATTCAGTGCATTGCGAAGAGAGGCATTCGGCGTCAAACGTGCCGGCAAGGAAGTACTTGCCTGTTGAAGCACATCCACTGCTTTCGCATAATCGTTCATGGCAAAATACAAACGCGCCCGAACAATCGCCGCATCCAGGCTGTAAATATCCGCAATGGAATTAAAGGCCCGGTGCGCATAAATATAATCATATTGGTTTTGCAGTTTCTGCTGCTGAGTTGTGAGCTCCTCCTTTTGTTCGGTCAGCTCAGCAATTTTCCCTTCCTCGGTTTCGCCTTGCAGCAATGTATCCAGATCGTCTACCTGTCCGGAAATTGCATCCAACTGTTCCGACAGTTCCTTGCGCTCTGTATCCTCTTCCGGCGCTTCTTCTGTATTGTAATCGGCGAATTCGGCGCCGTTGAATACATAACCTCCGTAAGTCGCTTCTGCAACGGCTTCCGCCAGCAGGAGACGATTTTTTGCAGAGGCATTGTTTTCCACCAGCGACACAGCGCTTTGCACCGCACTGCCATAGTTGGCATTGCCCAGGTCACGGCTGACCGTCTGGCGGATGCTCTCTTCCATCGCTCCCGCGTCCGTGTCCTCGACCGTCATGTCAACGCCTTCCAAATAATAGCCGCTTTCCGATACAAATCGCGCATCCAGCTTCTGGGTATCACTTTCGGACAGGTTCACTGTATCCAATAATGTCTGGACCATGTCCTGGGATGCCTGGGTATCCGTACCCAAAGCTCCCAATTTTACAGTGATCGCTTCCTGTGAAGAATCCTTCACCATCGTATTGGCGCCGTCCAGTTTCATGCGCGCAAGCACATCGTTGCTGCGCATGGTCTCCAAAAGCGCTTCTGTACACATGGACTGAAAGGTATCTGTACCAACCTTTTTCAGATAGTACGATGCCGTGCTTGTGTCCGAATTTTGCAGGTAGCGGAGAGACAAATAGACATATTCCTGATCCGTCCGCTGTTGCTGCCACGAACCATAAGTAAAGGCGCCGCCAATCCCTGCTACCAGAATGGCTCCGGCCAGCAGTCCCGCTCTCCAGGCGGCAGGGAGTTTTTTCCATAGCACTACCGTCACGACAGCAAGCAGAATACCCGCTGCCACAATTGCGAGCCTTGCAATCATACTCCCGCCTCCAATCTGCAGCCGCACTTTGTACAGAATTTAGCCCCGGCGCGAACCATACTGCCGCACTTAGGGCAGATGACGCCCGACGTCGGCTGTTTTGGCTTCGGCTCATTTACTACAGGTCTTGCAGGGATCTCCTCCCGCAAAGTTTTCCCGCCAATTGTCCAGGAATTATTCTCAAAGTCGGACGCTGTGTCACTTAAAACAGGAGATTTTTCTTTGGGCATCGGCATGGTAGGCCCTGCCGCAGTTCCGGCCGGTTTTTCTATGGGCATGGGCATCGTCGGTCCCGTCGAAGGCTCAGCCGGTTTTTCTGCGGGCATCGGCATCGTTCCCCGTTTGGGAGGGATCTTCTCCGCTCCATTGTCCGGCATAGGCATAGTAGCGCCCTTGGGCGGGATTTTTTCTGCCGCCGCCGGCTTTCCAAACAATTTCTTTGGTTTCTTCTTTGCGCCTTTCGGACTCAACGCAGCGGAGGTATCTGCAGCAGCCTCTGTCATTTTACCTTTTTTGCGCCTGGCAGAAGACCACCGCCAGATCAGGATCACAGCAACAATCCACAGAATAATTGCTGCCAGAAACGTCACCTGCCGGCTGACGGCAAGTACTGCCCCCAATTGGGAGTTCATGCGATAAACGCTCACTCCATGAATCAACACGGTTGCCACCGCAGTATAAACGGTGACCACGGCCAGAAGAACCAGAAATATCCGTTTGACGATTTTTTTCATCAGGTGGTTCCTTTCCGTCTCTCTCCTTGAACACTAAAACAAATGCGTGAGTTGCCCGGCAGGCCTGCAAACCAGGGAGGCAAGCCCAGACAATCTCACGCCTGAAAAATCAGCGCAGAGACAGCGATTTACGGTAAGCCAGGAAAGCCAACAGGCCGTAGACAATCAGATAAACAAGAACGCCGTAAGACAAATAACGGTACAGAATCAGAGACCGCAGGAACGAGATCACATAATAAAGTGCATACAAGCCAAATCCGATGGCCAAGGGCAGGAACTGGCACTGTGCCAGGACAAGAATCATCATCACAATACCCACACAGAATGCCAGAGCGACCACGACAGAGCCTACTGAGACCAGGGAGTTCAGCGCATACAGAGCACCGCAGATATACAGGATGATAGCAGACAGGGGCATCAGAATGCGAACGATGGAAAATTGCATGACATATTCTTTCAGGTACTGACTAAATTGTTCGATTTTCATTTTCTTCCTCCAACACTTGATAATATAGTTTTATATTAGTCAAATTCCAGTGTCTGTATATTCACTGTGAATCTGAGCTTCGATTTTTTTGCGCTTGCCACGCAATACAATGAATGAGATCAGACCGATGAGCAGGAACAGTACAATTCCCGCCGCACCTGCCAGAAACAAGATTCGGTACGTCACAGGAAATCCCTCCTTTTACAGCCAACCCGCATTCTGCAGCTGAACGACCAGATCATCCAATCGGACCATTTCAGCATCCTGGGCCGCTGCATTCTTATACAGTTGCTGGGCTGTCTCGTAGTTCTCCGCTACTTTTTGATACAGAGCCCGCCGTTCAGCATCATCTGAGAGTTCTCCTGCCTCATCTGCATAGAGCAGACCAAGTCTCATGGGGACCCGATAATCATAGGGATAGTCAGCCAACATATCGTTGAGCACTGCCTCAGCCTCATCAAAGCGATCCAGATATTCCAGTATCACCGCCTGGTTCTGGCGGATTGCAAAGGTGGAATATCCCCTGCTTTCCAGCTGCTCCAGGCAGCTCAACGCCTTGTTATAGTAAGCCGCTGCATCCGTATTGGGCTGCGCCGCCTTGCTGATATACGCCTCCGCCAGCATTTGATACGGCACACTGCTTGTTGTCGCGTCCAGCCGATTGCATGCGGTTTCCAGCAGAGTAATCTCTGTGTCAAGCCACCCTGCTCCCAGCTGCTGGCAGCAGCGGGCTGCCTGAATATAACACCGGGAAGCCACCGTATTGTCGGTAGTGAGTTCAGCCGCCTGGCAAAGGTTCTCGTAGGCTGCCTCATAGTTTCCATAGGCGAAATCGATTTCCCCCGTCACCATGGAAAGCAATTCCTGCGGGCAATTTTCGGCCTGCAATTGGGTCAACATGTCCTCTGCCATTTCGCGATTGCCGGTTTTGGCATAGCAGATGGCCAGTTCACATTGATACTGCTGCTGATCAGGAATAAAATGTACCGCCAGCTGGTAGTTGGTCAGCGCACTGGCATAGTCCTCCAGCTCATAGTAACAGTTCGCCAATATGTAAGCGACTTGCCCTTCCGCCTCTTCAAAAGCCTTGGTGTCCAGGGCATCGGAAGTCTGGAATTCCACTCCGTCCATCAGGTCGACTGCTTGCTGATATTCCCCTTCCTGATACAGCAGGGTTCCCAATATCAGATAAGCATCAATCCGTTTGGGTTCCATCGCCACAGCGTCCATCAGAAGATCCGTGGACTGGTCATACTGCCCTTCTTCCTGCAGCCGCCGGGCCTGTTCTACCGTATCCAGATAAGCGGTATTTTGCTCCTTTTGGAGCGCCTGGTAACCCAGAAAGACTGTAAAAACGCTGGCCGCCAACCCAATGCCAACGATAAACGTCATCAGATTGACCTGCCTTCGCCATCGGCGATAGCGGCGGTCAATCGTCGTGAGGTTATTCAGCGCTTTCAGCATGGCCGACGCCGTAGCGTAACGGTCTTTGGGATTGACCTGCATTGCCTTTTCTATGACCGTGCGGAAGGCATCTCCCAATACAATCTGGAATCGTGTCAAGGGTATGACGCCTTCATTCCAGATTTTCGGATCGTAGCCTGTCAGCATAAAATAGGCCAATGCGCCAATGGAATAAATATCCGTTCGATAGCTGACCTTGCCGTAATTCTGTGCCGCTTTGACCGCTGATAAATAGGGAAAATCCGGCGGGAATCGGTTCAGAGGCAAGTTAAACTGCTCCGGCGCCGCATACCCGGGCGTCGCACCAATCGCGTCTCTCTCCTGATCCGCTTCCTCCACTTCCAGCGAAGCGTTAAAATCAATCACACAGATGTCATTTTCCGGCGTAATCATCACATTTTCCGGCTTCAGGTCACTGTGGATGATGCCTTTGGGCTTATGCCCATGCATATAGGCAATCACCTCACACAGCTGCCGCGTCCACTTGAGTACGAGCTGCTGCCGCAGTGCTCCATGCAATTCCACATACTCCCGCAAAGTACAACCCGGGATTTTTTCCATGATGGTGTAGTTGTAACCATCGCTGGCCAGCTTGACGTCAAATACCCTGGGAAGATACTGGTGGCGCAGGGCTGTGAGGATTTTCGCCTCGCTTTTATCATCCATATGGCCGTGGTAGATCTTGCGCACCCGCTTGATTACCACGTCTGTATCCAGGCCGACTTTATGCCCGGAAAATAAATTACTGAACCCGCCCTGCTGTTTTAGCGGTTTAATATCAACAATGTCGTCTCCCAACACTTCAGCAGGGATTGGGGCCAGCACTTCACTCTGATTCATTTGCTCTATCCTTTCCCCCTTGCTGCGCAAATTTATTCCAGCGGCCTTGCATGGATTGAAATCACTTTTGCCACGCAATCCATCGCATCTGTTTTCACATTCTCATCTGAAACGGATAACGGCAGTGTACTGCGTTGGCTGGAGGGCGTACCATCCCAGCGCAGAATCACAGTTGTTATATTATCCGTTTCTCCAAGATGACGGGCCCGGGCCACCATCTGGCCGACCTCTTGCTGCAGCTCGGCACGGGTAGACGTCCCGATCAGCATTTGATGCATTTCCTCCTGCTGAACGGTGTGATAAAACCCGTCGCTGCAAAGCAGCACCGCACCGCATATTGGTTTTTGTCCGATCCGAAATGCCGGTGTAATGGTCCTGTCTCCAATGCACTGAAGCAGCACATTTTTTCTGGGGTCCCGTTCATACTGCTCGGAAGAGATATTTCCTGCCTCAAATTCCCGCATTGCCAGCGTCTGATCTTTCGTCAGGAGCTGTAATTCTGTCCCATCTTCCAGGTAAGCGCGGGAATCCCCGATATGCAGTACATAATAACTGTCTGGCGTAAGCAAAACGGCGGATAGCGTAGTGCCCCAGCGGATCTGCTGAGCCAAAGCCGACTGTTTTAAGCGATTATGGCAGTCCTGAAGCATTCGGTTCCAGGAAGCAAACACCTTTTCCGGCAGAAGACGGTTGTCCTGCAAAAGTGCCGGCAGTTGCTGTACAAACCAGTCCGAGAAGTCCTGTATCACAGTAGCGCTGGCAACTTCCCCGTTGCTGAGTCCCCCCATACCGTCGCAAACAGCCAGAAGGGAAAAAGGTCCTGCCACAGTGTTTGCGGAAAAAGCGCAGTAGGCATCCTGATTGGTTGCGCGTACCGGGCCGCAATCTGAAAAATGGATAAGCTGTATCGCCATAAGGGGAACCTCTGTATTATCTCACAATGAACGTCACATCAGCCATACGGATCACAGTTCCCTGTTCAATGGGGACTTCCGTGCCAGGAGTAATCCGCTGACCGTTTACCCATGTTCCATTGAAAGAATTGTTGTCCACCACAAACATCCGGCCACCATGACACACAAAATAGCAATGGTCGGATCCCATGTAAGGTGTGGCGGTCAGGACTGCATAATCCACAATATCATCGGTATCCAGCTTGCGCCCCACATGGAAATTGTCGTGGGTAATTTGGACTCGATTGCCGCTGTTTTTCTCTTCGAGCCAGACTACAGGGAATCCAGCGGGCTGATCCTTACCACCTGCGCCAAACCCGTCTCCCATCGCCACGGTAGCTTGCGGACCCGAGTTCGAATACGCCCCCAGATCAATCGTGTATCCACTTCCGGCAGGAGATTGGCGCATACCACTCTGTTGAGGTTGCACGATAGGCTCCGGCTGCACCTTTTTTTGAGGCGCTGCGTCCACGCTAAAACTGTTTTTCTGGGTGAATGGATTGCCTGTATCCTGCTCCTGGGAATCCTCCCATTTGGAATTCTGGGATTTGTTTCCTCCTAGGCCAAAGAGCGCCCCCAGCCCGCCTGCCTTGCGGTGTTCCGGCTTCACGGTTTTCTCTTCCGGCTCAGGCTGCGCCGCCACTGGACCCCGCGGTGGAATTTTCCCACCTGTTGCAAACGGATTATCGCAGGTTTCTTCCTCTGTCAGATGGACTTCCTTCTTGGGCTTTTTCTTCTTGTTGGCGTCTTTCTTTGCGCCAAATCCAAACAGGCCCTTCTTCTCTATCGGTTCATCCTGCCGTTGCTCTGTCTTCGGTTCACGGCTTACTTGGAAAGCAGGCGCTACAACCTGAGGCCGGCTCTCGTGCTTGAATTGCTGTGCCGGTTTTTCCTCCTGCTGAGGCTGGGATGTACGAACATCCGTCTGGGGATGCGGCTTCGGAGAAGGCTGCTGGGATGCTTGAGAACGGTTGTTCAGGCGATCCAGTCGTTCAAGAAATTCTGCCGGTACAAAATCATCCTGGAAACTTTCCCTGAGGAGCACATTGACAAGCGGACTGTCCTGCGGCAATTCGCGCACTGCACTGTGGATCAACTTGTTCAAAAATGCTTTTGGAGTTGCGTCCGAATGATAATCCAGCAGCGGCAGATAAATGACCGAAATATCTCCCGTCGCTGCCCGGACAAAAACATACTCCTGGTTCAACAGCATGCAGCCTTGTTCCAGCAGGTATTCCTCGCTTTCCATCATCATCTGGCAGTAACTGCGAAACAACTGCATCAGGCGCCGTTCATCTCCAAAAATTCCTGCACAATGGACCAACGGTGTCAGCGAGGAGACCGTGTAATACAGGGCAAAACTCTGCTTTTCCCAGCGCTTGGTTACCGGCGAGATTCCCTGGATTCGGTTGTTGCTCAGCATTCCCATCGCCATGTCGTCTATGACATCCGTCGGCTGCAGACGCAGTACCAAATAGTTCACATTCCCCTGTATCTCTCTGGTAAATTCGTACATAACTCTATCTCCTCTCAGCCAAGGCACTGCTTTGACTTTGTCAGTCTGAACTGCCCCACAATCGTGAACATACACTTTGTGTGGTGGTAAACTCTCCCAGATGGAAAGCATCTGCCCGAATCAGCAAAGCGATTTTATACGTAACACTCATTGTAAGGTCAGACCCGTTCACCCCGGTCTTGCTGAAGTCCATCCCTTCCAGCCCCTCCTGAACGCCCAGAGCTTTCAGTATGGCATCCGCGTTTTCCTCGCTCCCTCCAAGGAACGCTGCAAACCGGGTTTTGGAAAGGTCCTGCACCGTATTCTGGTCTGCCTTGGCGATCGTTTCATCCGTAGTGAACAAATCATTTCTTTCGGGACTGGTCGTAAACAGTTTTACCAGGGAAACAGGCACTTGAGAAACACTCCAGGCGCCGTCGGATTTACTGGTGCTGTAATTTTCCAACGCCAGGCTCTGACAACTCTCGCTCAACGCATGACCGATGATGCTCTGTGCAGAAAACAGGGTAACCATGCTGTACAACGCATACATAATGATCATGAAAAACGTCAGGCTGACGCATGCCTCAATGGCCATCACGCCACTGGTATCGTCCTGATGCATGGTACACCTCCTTGTAAAGATAAAAGTTACTGTTAATACCCACGATAGATAACGCGATCAAAGTGGAACATACTGTTCGTCGACAACGACGGAACCGGCAGCACTTGCACCGTAGAGCCGGTAGCATGGACCCGCAGCGCCGTGTACGCTTCGTCGATGTTGAAATCGTAATATTTTCCAGAGACTTGCTGTTGAATGGTCGCGTTGCCCACCGGATTCCGCTGGGTCATTTCGCATTGAATCAAATCGGCCAGTCGTTTTAGGTATGTATCATTACTGCCGGCCAGGGACATCAGAATCAGCAGGTGTTCTGTGTAGTCCAGTGCCAGGATTTCCTCTCCCCATTCACTGAAATCAATGAGTGGTTTTTTGGTATCGGTCGTCGTTGTTGTTGTGGAACTGCTTTTCTCCTCCACCTCAACTCCGGACCATTTTTGGGCTTTCTTCGTAAGATCTGCTTTTTTACTGTCGGTAATTGCTATTTCGCTAATTACCTCTACCAGGTCAAAAATACCGGAAGGAGACAGATACACCTTGGTTTTGTACAGCGGTACAGACTCTCCATTCACCAGGACGTAGCAGTCCAGCAAGGGTTCAAACAGAATTGCCGTTATCTCGCCAATCAGCCACAGGATCGGGCCTACATAAGGAACTCCCTGCAAAGAGCTGAGCATCTGCTGCAGCTCCGTATTGGTGAGTACCGGCGCCAGGTCCAATATAATGCGCGTTCCCCACAGATAGACAAATGCCATAGTCTGATTATACGACTCGGAGGCATTGCCAAACATGATGTACTCCAGCTCCGCGCCATTGAAGCAATAGTTTACCTGCTGTGGAAGTGTGCCGCCGTAAAGCGGAGCATTGCTTTTGTCTGCGGTGGGAGCCAGTGCAATGTTAGAGAAAGAATATCCCGTCAGCGTAGTGCCGCTGGTAAAGTTCGTCCGATTCGGCATATTGTAGGCCAGGTATCCCATCAATACCTCACGCTGGGCAAAGCTTTCCAGCGCATTGACCATCAGCGTCCCCAGCCCCGACATCTGAAGGCAAAGATCCGCGCCGTAAGCCATGGTATTGGCGCAGGCCTTCATTTTGTCAAACAGGCTTGAAGAAGACTGAATGGACGACAAACTATTCACGAAATTCTGCAGGGTTTGGATAAACCGTTCCATTTTGGACATGCCGGTACTGTCATATCCGAAAGGATCATCCGGATTATACTCTGGGTCAATGGCTGCAAGATACTCTTTTGCCCGTTCCTCGTCCTGCGCCACGAAACTCGGATCGACAGGAGCACTCTTACTGCTGGGTAAACCGCCATAGGCAGATTGATAATAGTCGAGATTCAGCCGGGAGTTCAGCCGTCCGTCCCATATCAATTCTGTGCTGAACATTTCGGTCAGCAAATCAAACAGTGCAAAGAGGGAACCGGTTTTCGAATCGTCTTCTATCCCGGCATTAATCTCGGTCAAAAGGGTCTTCATTGCTTCCGAATTTGTAAACTTGCTCAAATCGGTAGCATGATAGGTAGAAGAATTCAACTCCGAAGAGGCCCCGGTGATGGAATTCATATCCAGCTTCTTTGTTTCATCCAATTCCTTTTGGAGATCCGAAATTGCTTGCCGGAAACTGTCATCGGTAAAGGTATCCGTCACCGTGGAAACCACATCGGAAACATCCTTCGCGGCACTGGTCAAAGAACTATTGACGGCAGTTATGTTTTTATAAGCTGTTTTTTCTGAATCAGAGGCTCCCTCTTCCGGGTCAAGGGCAGCTGCACCGGTAGCATTGGCAAAAGACGCCGTCTGTGCCGCCATGGCAGTTGCCTTTTCAACAACGCCGGCCATGTTGTCATGCAGATCCTGCAGCTCATCAATGGCGTCCTGTATTGCTTCCTGATACGCTTCCTGCGCATCCGTTGCCTCCTCGCGCAGCTTTTCCGCTGTGGAATCCCAATCACTTGCTCCCGCAGCATCCTGGGCCGGGTCGGGTTTGTCAGTAGCCAAATGGCTGATCAAGGCGTTTACTTTATCAGAAAATTCGGTGTATTTGGAATCATACTCTTCCTTTTTCTTCTTTACACCGTCCAGTTTTTTGTCTGCGGATTCCAGTTCGCTGAACAGATCTGCTTCGGAAGAAACCAGGCTGGCTCCTGCCGAAAGCTGATCTGCTATCTTAGAAATGCCAAGGCCTTTTTCCAGTTGGGAAATGATATTATCAATTTCCGCCACTTCCACTGCAAATTTGGCAGGCGCCATCACAGAGGCCGAGTCCAGCACCTGCTGCTTCAAGATGTCCACATCAGACAAGGGATAGACTCCCTGCGCTTCCACCTTGCTCACGTCCACGCCGCGAACATCCACCGTATTTTGTAAACTCAGATACCGATTGACTTCATCATTGATCAATTCGGCGTCGTCTGTCTGCCGAACTGCCAGCAAACCAAATCTCTCCTGCAGGTAGCTTTCATATTCAGCCAGTGTTGAGATTGCGCTGCTGCCCAGCGCAGTGTCCAAAGCCTTGACCGAATTTTGATAACGGCCCGCCTCCACCAGCACGGCAGCCAGAGAATAAAACGGCAACAGCAATACTGCCAGCAATATAGAAATTGCGCCCTTGGAACATTTCCATATTTTTTCTTGAAAACGTTTTTTGTGCCGCATGGTTTGCCCTTCCTCCTGTCACGCACCGCAACGGGTAACGATACAGTTCTTTTTCACTCTGCCTTTTGTCAGGATCCAAACAGGTTGGCCACTTTATGGATCATAGAGAAAATACTATCGATTGCCCCCACTGTTTTGCTGTCCACTAGTGTGAACAGGTTATTTAACGTATCCACGGAGTGAATATAATTGCTCAGATCCACACAGGATCCATATCCCACTGCATGGTAGGTCACCGTTCCCGGGATTCCAAAATAGACCAGTGCTCCGCCAAATGGGATCTCATAAGTAGCGGAAATTTCCACTTCCACATGCCGTTGTGCAAAGGAATCGCTTAAAGTACGTACTTCAATTTCCGGCGCTGACACTTCATTGGCGAAACTAATCTGCTCCAGGCTCCACCTGGCATAGGTCTCGCCCTTCTCTGCATTTTTGTCAGATAAATGGCCTGTAAGATACCGAAAGGGGCTGACCGAACACTTCATCGTCCGGCTGATAAATCCCATCACCGGGTCAGAATCCGGGTAGGCATAACTTTGCGCCAGGCGGGAAGCCGTATCATTGGCCACGCTGTACACCGCCAGCTGCTGATACAACAAGAACCCAAACGACAAAAACATGGTAAGGACAAAAACCATGATCGTCATGACGATCATGCCTTCTATCATCTCCATCCCCTTTTCGTATCGGAGCAGAGATGCTTTCAGCCAACGCATTGCCAGCCCTCCTTACATCATTGAAAAACCAGATAATAGAATGCGACCCACAGTGCCAAAGGGAAAAGGGACGCCAGGCTGTATACAACACCGGGGGTGCGGTCGCTTTCCAATACCGCTTTGTTTGGTCTGCCCTCCGGGTAGTACAGCATGAGAGTTTGCGGGGGTTCACAGCGCAGGCGCGCACGGTATGTATAGGAAATGCCATCCACCTGATACTCGTAGACAACCAAGTACAGGTTTCGTCTTTGATATAAATCCCCGGACGGGTCACCAGACAGGAATTTTCTTTTTTTCAATGTCGCCACAACGACTCTGCCCGCCTGCTTGGCCTGGCGAACGGTTTGTTCCCCCGCCGTCGTAAGACCACGCCGAAATGCCATCATCAAAATTGGGACAGATACCACCACCGTGGCAACCAGCGCATAGAAAGCGGCCTGTGTGTCCATGGCAATCCTCCCATTCCGTAAATCAATGCGCCACGCTCCAAACGATCAGATGCCACTCCGGCGCGTCCTCATTTTCCAAAACAGGACATGTCCCGGATTCTGGAGAAAAATAGCCTGTGTCCGCAAAGTTTCCATCTACGACAACATTTCCCTGTGTATCAATAAAGTCCCAACTTCCGTCAACATAAATGGCCGCCACGCCGCCGGAAAAGCTGTGTGCCGATTCGTAAGCAGGCTGAATCAAAACGGTTCCATCCGTATTTACAAATCCCCACTGGCCCGCCTGACAAAATGCAATGGGCTCTCCATTGGAGCAGAAATCAATGCCCTCGCAGGTAAAGCCCTCCACGATTTCCCCGGAATGATCGGCAATTTTCCAGCTTCCATCCGTCTGAATCAGCATCACATCATCTTGCATCCAACGTCCCATCGGATCCAGGCGGACATTCTCCCATGTGGTATCGCTGGTCTGTGTTCCATCTTTGCCAATCAAGCACCACTCGCCGGTATCCAGTTGAACGGCAGCGGTTCCATCCTGAAAGCACCCGGCCTGTTGATAACCGCTGAGTACCTCATTGCCCTCAAGGTCCAAATAGCACCAGTCCTGCCGTCCCTGAAGGCGCGCCGGGATCAGATCTTCGCTGTAGGCCCGGGCCTCCTCCACAGTACCGGGGAAGCGTCCGATCATAACTCCATCCGCATCAAATATCTGGACTTCTCCTTCCACGGTGGAGCAGAGAACCACACCGTCTTCCCCGACCGGGCAGGTATAGCTGTAATTCATCGCCACAACTTCGCTGCCGGAAGAATTTACAGCGCCATACAGATCCCCGGTCTGTACCGTGTAGGCATCCTCATTTTCCAAAGGCGTGATGCTTTCATATTTCTGATACTGTTCCTTTACACTGTAATAGGCCTGAACCCACTGTGCGGACAAGGTGTCGCTGCTTACATTTTCACGTTCTGCTTGGCGAAGTGTGTCCACTGCCTTGGAGAAATCACTGTCGTCCAAGTATATCTGCACATAACGTTCCCAATAGGAAACTTCATCTGGGTATGCGGCCGTCGCCGCATTGTAAGCTGCCAAAAGTGTGTTTTCAACAGCGTTGGTCGGCCTTTCCTGATAATAGGATTCGCAGGACTGCACCAGCGAATCATACAGTTCCCGGCTGGGACTCTGGGCAATGGCATTGTTATAGGATTCGATGGCCTTTTCGTATAGACCGCGCTCCTGATAGGAATGCCCCTGATCGATTAAACTCTGAAGGTTTCCCATTGTATCTGCCAGTTTCCGGCCCACCAAAAACCAGCTAAAGGCACACATAGCGATCAGCAAGACAATGACAGCCAAACGTGTTTGTTTCATATCCATTCCTCCGCGATAATTGCCTTACTTGTCCCAGCAAGCAACGCATGGGGATGATCAAAAACTTCCCAAGAAAACTGTAATCAGCAACCCAAGATAAAAAAAAGGCGCAAAAGCGATACTTTCCTTCATGGTAATGCGGCGCAAAGCCAGCAGTACAAGCACCAGGACCACCGCAGTGAGTTGTGCAAACAGCAAAACGCTGAATCCGCCATACAAACCGATCAGGCAGGTCAATGCCGAGATCAGCTTGATGTCGCCTCCTCCTATGCCGCCGTGAGACAAATGACTGCACAGACGCAAAAACCAATACACCACTGCGCCCCCCAGCACGCCGCCAAGAAGGGCCAGCCACTGGACATTCTGCATTGCCTTGTCCAGGCCGGTACATAGCACAAATCCTGCAAGTAAAATAGCCGGATAAAGATTGGGGATTCGGCGGGTTTTTATATCGCAGCGCGCCGCACCAGCCAACGCGCCGGCAGCCAGAAGCAGACGCAGGCAGGAAAAGGGATTGCCTTCCACACGTACAAAGCCAAGCCAGCCAATCAAGCCGCCGGAAAGGAGTGCTCCCACCAGCTCAAGCCAAAAAGGCCAGCCGGCAAAAGACAGATTCAAAAATCGCTTGCGGGAAAAGCATACCCCAGCCGCCACAGCCGCAGCCGTGAGGATCGTCCAAATATAAATCACAAAAATCCCCTTTCCGCAGCAGGTTTCTGCTTCCCAGGGGCTGTACAACAGCCTATCGTACAGCCTCTGGGAAGCAGGGCCTGCCTGTGGCAGACCCTGCCGTCAGCGCTTTTTCCGTTCAACGACTGAATTTCCAAACGGATTTAGCCGCCGAAGACGCTCATAAAATCATCAACCTGCTCGGAGACCGCATCCGTGATACGATTGCCAAAACCAATAAACAGCGCAATCAGTCCCAGACCAATAGCCAGCAAAATGAGAACCTGCAGAATCTCCATGCCTGCATCTTCCTCTTTGGTTTCCATCAGGCCGGCGCGTGCTTTCATAACTGCAAGCATTGCTTTTTCCTTAAAATTAGACATTCTATGTTCCTCCTTTGATGAACGAGATCTTTGTTTTCTATGCAAACCGCAAAAGGAAAACCACCGATAATGAGCCATTACAGGCTCAGATTCATACTGGCCAGCGCCGCCACGAGAATGATCGCCATGATTCCTACCAGAATCAACGTGGTGGGAATCAGCAACTGGGCTGCAGCTTCATCGCCGCGCCGCAACATCAGCTGCCGACGCTGCGCCCCCATCTCCTGGGCCTGTTGCCGCATAAACACGGTCATATCCGAACCGCCTCGGGCCGCATTCTGGATAATAATGCTGGCGAATTTACGGATTTCCGGCGAAGCTGTCCGAACGCCAAAATTATAAAGTGCGCTTTCCAGCGGAACGTTATTGTCCATATCCACGGAAGCTTCTTGCATCAGATCGTAAATCGGTCCCTTCTTGCTGTACGCCACCGTGCGCCAAGCTTCGATGATCGTTTCATTGCAATTCAGAAGCAGGGCAAGTTTGGCCACAACATTGGAGAATTCCAGCAGACAGGCGGTGCTGCGTTTCTTGATCTGTTTATCCATCTCATTGGCGCCCTGGTTGTACACCGCATAAACGCCCACAACCCCAACAATCAAGGTTGCATATACCATAACGCCGTCCATCCAGGATGCTGCACAGAAGACAAATGCCAAGACAAGCAGGGACAGGGACAACGTCCGCGCCCAATACAGTCTAGCCCAGTATTCTGCAAATCTGCCCTGGTTTTCCGGGTGAAGAATTTGCGCCTGGGCCATCAGCTTCCGCCCAATTTTCGACTTCATGCTCAGCCATGGGACGCGATATTGCAGGAAGTAGCCTGCCGAAAACAGTTCCTTGTCGCTATAGCCTTCGTCAGGTAAGCCTTCGATCTTGTTGTCGTAACGGCTTCCGCGCAAAAGCAGGAAAATATATACCATCGAGAGAACAGTACCGATGGCCAAAAAAATCACTTTTGTCATCATTCTGCTCACTCTCCTTGCTTTGCACTGGTAACAATTTTCTGTCCCATCCGATAGGCCAGGTAAAACAGCCCTAACGCAATCGTCATCACAAGAACGCCTAAAGGAGTCCCAAAATTTTCCGAGAATGTCTGATTGGTGACCCGCAGCATGAGTACAATGACAAGAGGCGCCACTGTAATCACATTGAGCTCCACTTGGTTGGAACTCATCTTGCTGGTGATCTCATCCTCAATTTCCATCTTTTCGCCGATGATATCATGCGTCTGCCTGACAACCTGGGCAATCTTTCCGCCCCGGCGCCTGCTCGCACTGAAAACGTTGCTGAAATCCTGAATATCCTCGCATCCACTGCGTTTTGCAAAGTCTTCGAGCATGATTTCCAGGCCGATTTCATTGTTTCCGGCGGCCACGATTTCCCGCATTTCTTTTGTGATGTAAGCCTCGTCTCCATATTGGATCACCATGTCCCGGTAGGAGGCCCGGAAAGATTCCTCCACCGTATCAACGGTCATGGATGTGGCCAACGACTCCATCAGGCTGCGAAACTGAGATCTCAAGACCAACTGTCGGTGATTTTTCAGCTGCTCCTCCCGGATGGGCAGAAAGACCTTGCTTGCCACAATCCCGGCCAGTACAAATACCACCACGTTCGCAATGAATGTCAGAGAGGTCGGTTTGCCGTCTTGGCTGAACAGGCCTCCATAAAACACCAGTCCCGCGGCGCCGCCCAGAATAAAGGACAGCAGAGTATAGAGCAGTTTCTCACCGGGGGTCATATGATACACCCGATAGTTCAGCACATCCTCCTGTGCAGGGTTCTTTACCCACTGAGGTTCACGCTGCTTTTTTGCCTTGGCCTTCTTTTTTCCTTTTTTCTTTCGATCTTCCGGCTCCTTATTCATCGGGCAGCACCTCCTTCAGAACCAATGGGTGACCACTTTTTTCTTCCAATTGTTTGGCCGCCGGGTTGGGCGCTGGAATGTCATTTAGGGTATATCCGGCGCGGAGCAGTTTGTCCACTTGGGTCATGGGGTGATGTGTACGGGTCAGCTTGCCGGATACTTTTTTTACTGTGGAGGTATCATCCTCATAAAATTTGTAAAGGGTATTCAGCCGGACGTTGCCTTCGGCATCCAGGCCGGGCAATACCTCGGAAATGGTCATCGTCTTTCGGCTATGGTCACGCAGACGCGACAGATGGATGATAATATCTACCGCACTGACGATCTGCTGCCGCACCGCCTTTAAGGGCAGGTTGGCGGCTCCCTGAAGAACCATCGTTTCCAAACGGCTGATCATGTCTTCCGCAGAATTGGCATGTCCCGTCGAGAGGCTTCCATCATGACCCGTGTTCATTGCCTGGAGCATGTCCAGTGCTTCAGCGCCACGTACCTCGCCTACGATGATTCGATCCGGGCGCATTCGCAGGCTGGAACGGATCAGATCACGGATGGTAATCTCTGTGCTTTCATCAGACGAAGCCGTTTTATTCCGCGTTTCCAACCGTACAATATTCGGCACTTCTTTAATCTGCAGTTCGGCAGAATCCTCAATGGTAATAATGCGCTCGTCCTTGGGGATATAATTCGACAACGCATTCAGGAACGTAGTCTTGCCGGAGCCCGTTCCGCCTGCAATAAAGATGTTGTATCTGGCCTGGACCAGTTTGTGCAGGAAGTCATTCACCTCCGGCGTGATGGAGCCAAAATCCATCAGCATCTGCATGGTCATGGGATCTTTTGTGAATTTTCGGATGGTGACGGTCGATCCATCCAGCGAGATCCCATTGAGCACGACATTGACACGGCTTCCGTCTTTCAGCCGCGCATCCAGAATGGGTTCTGCCTCCGTGACTTCCCGCTTGGCAATCTTGGCAATGCGGTCAATGACGTCTCTCAGTTCCTTCTCGTCCTGGAAATGACGGTCCAGCCGTTGCAGCCGTCCCTTCTTTTCCACAAAGATATTCTGGGAGCCGTTGATCATCACTTCCGTGATTTCTTCATCCTTCAGGATTTCATCCAGCAGTCCTCCAAGACCGCGGTAGGAACTGAAGATATGATCCACAATGTCCAGGCGCTGCGTAGGCGTAATATATTCGCCTGCGGCCTTCTGCCGTACCAGGTCCTCAATTCCCTTGCGAAGCTCTTCATCTTTCATATGAGCGACTTTCAGCTCGCGGCCCACGGAATCGGCCACTGCCTGCTGCAAAGCCGCCAAACGATCTGGTGTCATGGCAATCTTCCTTTACTTTTCCAGTTCGTCAAACGAATTCCCTTTTGCAATCTCTGCAACAATATCCTTTTGCAGAGCATTGCCATAACGCGGGATTTCTCCCAATTTCTTTACGTAATCCGGTATCTTTTCCGCATTCCTGGCACGGCTGCCAAACTGATTGTACAAAACTGCTACCTCGCAGTTCATTTTTGCTTCCTGCGATCCTTGAAGTACCTTTAAAGACTCCAGCATCCGCGACATGGCCAGATTGCATTTGGGCGTCCCGTCGCTCACAACCGTCATCCATTGTACGCATGGCAGCACTTGCATCAGCATTTCGTTTAACTGGCTGTCTGCATCGACAATGCAATAATCATACTGTGCAGCCAGTACATTCACCAAATCTGCCGCCTCACTGCCTGTAAAGTCCATTGCATCCACAGGCAAAGTAAAACTGGTAAAATAGTCCACGCCTGTATGCGCATCCGTAACCAGCAGGCTTTTCAGCTTTAACTGCAGACTGCGTATGTTTTCAGAACCATTCTCCTGAGTCGGGATACGCTGCCACTCCTGATAGGCATAATGCACATCGGACATCGACTTTCCCTGCTCGCCAAAAAACAGTTCCGGCATTGCATTTTGCTGCAAGCTGAAATAGACCACTCTTTTTCCCTTGGCTGCCTGGTGTACTGCACACGCCATCGCCGCTGTAGAGCATCCAACGCCGCCACAGGCGCCTATAAAAAGCAATGCTGTTCCGCTTCCGCCCAGAGTGTAGCTGCCGCCGGCATTATGAATGCCCGCAGCTAACCCCTGAATGGAACGCAGGAACAGCGATGCTTTTTGATATTTACATATTGCAGGGTGATCCGCCCATGCCGTCATGGTTTTGTCGTCGCTCAGATAGGCAAGAATCGGTTTCCGTACAAGCGCAGTGGGATCAGGAAGAAGTTCTGGGGTCGCCAGAAGGATATCCAGCCGAGAATTCGTTGAAAGATATGCGTTGCATTCTTCCAAACTGGCAAACAGGCACAGTTCCAGACGCATTGCTTCATCCGCATGCGCTGAAATGTAGGCCGCTATTTTATTGAGATATCTCTCATCCCGATCCAAAAGCCCCAGACGAACAATCATAATGATTCCTCCCACAGTGGGAAACGAACCAGAGAATATGCCCTCAGAATATCTTTATGTTCAACGTTACAGGCATACCTTCCTGTCTCATCCCACCCCAAGCAAAGAAAATTACCACAATTGCAAAGATTTTTGATTCTGTCTGCGCAATGTTGCCGCAAGCGCATTCCGCAGGAAAACAATAGGAAATATAATAGCGAATACTTGTATTTTATGAAGAAAATTATATATTTTTGATTATGACGTGTCAACCCAAAAAAGGCTTTTATCCTACCCATTTTTTGTTGGCGCGCCTCCTGAAGGCATGGATTAATGTTTCTCCCTTTTCGGAGAAAAAATGATTGCATAAATTGAAGTATTTTTCGATGTTTCAAAATCCTTATCGAATAACAACGATGCCGCGGCATTTCATGTGACGCCATATTTAAAATTGTGCTCTCACCCAACGCCGCGAAAAGACGTTGCTCCCCTCTTATCTTTTCAAGAATGATTTATAGGAAATCATTCTTGAACTGACAGCCGCCTGCAGCCTGATCCTATCTTAAACGTGAGCCGGAATGCCAGCAGCCGGTGAAAACGGACGCCAGCACCGGCATTTTCCTGTGGGCGATACCGTTTTATTACACCAGCCGAACCGATGGTTTCCCTGCAAAAACAGGACCAGCCCGGTCACGGCAAAGGATATGCCGCGATCAGGCCGGTCAGCAGAAGAGAAAGAAGAAGAGAGGAAATTAGCTTTACTGGTCAGGAGAATGCTTGTTTTGCAGGAAAGCAAAGTCTTTGCTTTCCGCCAGGGCTCCCCATTCAATGGTTAGGTCCTGCGTTTCTCTGTTTCAAAGGTTGGCTCTGCAATTATACAGAAAGCTGCTTTTTCTTTCTGGCGGACAGAGCGCACCAGGCAAGAGAAGCCACCAAGCCCACGCCGGAAAGGATTTGCACGGCAAGCAGAGCCGTCTGCCACCAGGGCGTCACATGTTCAATGGTGGTGTTCACCGAGATGCCGTTCATGGCGTTGGAGTGGACCACCGTGTACAGAATGCGGTGCATGGACTCCCGCAGGGCCCAGGCCACATCGGAATGCCGGTTGCCGGTAGCACAGGCCGCCAGATGTTCGGCGTCCATCATGCCGTCGATGAGATTGCCGCCTGCCAGCAGCATCTGAGGAAGATTCATGTAGGGGGATGCCGTGCCGTACCACATATCGGTGACCACGATGCCGGTCATGCCGCATTCATCCCTCAAGAAATTGGTACACAGACCCTTCTGCATGCCGCTCCAGTGCAGGCCCATGCGGTTGAAGGCCAGCATCACGCCGCTGGCCCCTTTCAGGGTAACGGTCTCGCCGCTGTCGGTGGTATATTCCGTGCCGTCAATGATGATGGGCAGCTCAAAGGCCCGCATGTAAATTTCACGGATGCTCTGCTCGTTGGCCCAGGTGCAGATGCCGCGGCGCAGATCTTCCTGATCGTTGAGGCCGATATGCTTGTTGTACACATACAGGCCGTGGCCTTCCATGGCGGCAGTCTCATAGGCGCAGATCGTGCCGCTGAGGTAACCGTCCTCCGAGTAATACTCGAAATTCCGTCCCGAATAGGGGGTGCGCTGGATGTTGGAGCCAGGTCCGTACAGGCCGTTATAGCCAGCCCACAGGGCATCCTCCCCGATCAGATCGCCGATGTCGTACATCAGGTCCACATTGAAGGTGGCCGACAGGATACCGCCGCAGGGATAACACATGGCCTTGGAATCCTTCAGAGGATCGTTGGTATCGGTGGCCAGGCCGCGGCTGTTGGCGGAATAGGATTCGGTCAGGCCGGAAGGTCCGTTATGGTCCAGGGTCTCAGGCTTGTTGATGGCCGGGATCTGGGCGGTACGGCGCATGCCGAAGGTGATCAGGTCCACGCAGTCGTCCCAGGACAGCTGATCCAGCAGGGAATCCCAGCGGGGATCGTCGTAAGGGATGGGATCGCCGTTTTCATCCACGCGCAGGTCGATGAGGCTGATGATGTCGTCCTCGCCGTTGACATAGGTCTCGTAGGCAGGGTACTCTCCGTCCACCTCGGGGACTTTGGTCTCGCCCTGGCGGCCGTACTTGTTCTCGTCGGCCTCAATCTGGTCGCTCCAGTGCAGCACCACGCCGTCGTCCCAGTTTTTGGGAGTCGTGCCCTCCCAGTCTTCCCGGGTCATGTAGGTGACGCTGTCCTGGCCTTTGTTCTCATAGAGATTGAAATCGGCATAGCTGAACTGGTTGGTAATGTCCACGCCGGTAGCCGGAGAGGTGGAGTAGGTCTCTGCGTCCAGGGTATAGGCCATGGGCTGGGTGACCAGCTCCGCGTTGCCGTCGGCGTCCATGCGGCCAGCTGTATTTTCCACCGTGTAGCCTTTCCGGGCCAGGAAATTGTTGACTGCATCGTGGGCGTTTTTGGCTGCGGTCAGGTAATAATTGCCCTCGGTGATTACATACGTGCCGGCATTGTAGGCATCGTAGGAAGCGAACTGCCGCTCCTTCACCGGGATGGTGAGGGTCTGGCTCTGACCAGGCTGCAGCACATCGGTCTTGTCGAAGGCAACCAGTTCCGCCGAGGCCGCCTCCACGTCATTTTGCTTGTTATAGTCTCCGTAGGGTTTCTGCAGATAGATCTGCACTGTCTCCTTGCCGGCGGTGCTGCCGGTGTTGGTCACCGTGACGCTGACCTGATAGACAGGCTCTGTGCCGGACGTGTCCTTGGTCACCCCAAAGCCGGAGTAGGCAAAGTTTGTATAGGAAAGTCCGTAGCCGAAGGGATAGGACACCGTCCGGGCATAGTCATAGTTGCCGGTATTGGGCGTGTCCATGACGAAATCCTCATAGCGGCTCTCGGTGTAGCGGTATCCCAGGTAGATGCCCTCCTGATACACCACATAGTATTTGTCCTGCTGGGGAGAGCCGTCGGAGTTGACAGCGTCGGGAGCTCCCTCATAGGCCGTGGTTCCGAAGTTGGCCAGGCTGGGGTTCTGGTCGTGGGTTCGCCAGAAGGTGGTGCTCAGCCGGCCGGAAGGATTCACATTGCCGGCCAGGATCTCGGAGACGGTATAGAGGCCGGTCTGGCCGGGCGTGCCGATCCACAGCGCCGCGTCAATGCCGTAGGCGGGGTCATCCAGGAAGTCGGCCTCCACCTGGTTGGCAAAGTTCAGGATAACGATCACCTTTTTGAAGGTTCCTGCATCCTTGGCCGCCTTGACTCCTTGCAGAAGTCCCATCTCCTTGGGGGAAAGTTTCAGGTAATCGCCATCGGTGGAATCCCCCGCCGAGCCGTCCACATCGTCCAGGGTGCTCAGGGAGCGGTCGCCCCGGGGCATGTCGCTGCCCTCGCCGCCCACACGGGAAAGCACCACGATGGCCGCGTCCCCATACTGGGCAAAGCTGGCGCTGTTGGCCGCCTCCACCTCACTCCAGGGAGCCTCGCCAATGACCTTGACACCGGTAACGCCGGGGCCGGTCTCGCCCATCACATGCTTGTAGCCGGCCTGTTCCTCGGCGGAATACCAGTTCCACAGGGTATCGTTGACGGTAAAGTTGCCGTTTCGCTCCAGGGCTGCCTTGAAGGTGGGAGCGGTGGAGGCGTCCACCGAGCCGGAGCCCGTGCCGCCATAGACCGGATCCACACTGCCGATGCCAAACAGGCTGACCTTGCGCTCGCTGGCTGTCAGGGGCAGGGCGCTGTTGTCATTTTTCAACAGCACGGCGCCTTCTGCCATGGCCTGCTCGCCCAGGGCACGGCCTGCGGCGATCAGTTCTTCCAGGTTGTTGAACCGGGACTTGAAATACTCGGTGTCCTCTGTTCCGTCGCCGGTATCGATGGTGCGGAAGGGAGGGGTATTCAGCACGCCGTTGATCTGCGGGGCGTTCTCCCCTGCAATCACACCGCCCGTCACGCTGACGCCGCACAGCACCGCCATCACCAGGGCCAGAGGTTTGCACAGACGGGATACCGTACCCACCGCGGCAAAGGCTGCAACGATATTGACGATGAGTCCTGCCAGGTAGAGAATCAGGGTGATAAAGAAGTCCACCTCCCAGGTGGAGTCGATGCCCACAAAGGCCGCCGAGATGTAGGGGTACATCCCGTACAGGTAAAACAGGAAGGAGATGAACTGGGCAGCCGCCAGTACCGGCGCAGCCCAATGGGCTTTCTTGAGGGCAAACAATGCCACTCCGATCGCCAGTCCGATTCCCATGGCCCAAACGGCCTGCCAGGATATGCTGTCCATACTGCGCTGTACCGTACCGTACAGCAGAACATAGGCGATCACCCCCACCAGAGACAGCCCTGCGCCCAGGACTGTGAGCTTGACCGCGCGGTTCTTGAATAACTCTTTCACTTGTTGCCTCCTCGTTTTTTTTGCAAAGCCCGATGCCCTTTTCCAGGGTCCTGCGGGCATCGGCACAATCACATCCAGAAGGTTTCTTTGCAGGAAAAGTTTTGCCTTCTGTGTTTGGGATTCCTGCCTCCTTTCAGCGGGGATTTCGTTCTGGCAACGAGTATATCGGCCTTTTTCAGGCAGTTCAATCGGTTTGGCCCCGTCGGTCGTTTTTGCGCCCTGGGCGGATTTTCCTTCCGGCAAGCCGCACAATTTAGCCGCATTCTGCCGCATTCTATTTGTGTGTTTCGACAGGCAAAAAAAGAAGCCGCACACCGGGCGGTCAAGTCCGATGTGCGGTCTGTCAAGATTTTGTTGGTCCCGTTTTTTCCCGTGCGGGAAACAGGCAGCGTACCACGGCGCATCCCTGTTCCACGCCGGAAAAGAGCTCTGCGCCGTACTTGTGCAGGATGTCGGAGATTTCTTCAGGCAGGGCACGGCCCGAACCCTGCGCCCCGCTTGTCAGCAGCACGGCGGTTTCCAGAACCACCACGCCCTGGCGGCGGTAGACCTGCAGGTCCAGCTCCCGTTGTTCCGGGTCGGCGATCTTTCCGGCCCGGGCGGCCGCCTGCTGCAAAAGGCCGGTACACAGGGTATAGAGATCGGCTTCCTCCATGAACTGGAGCTGTGCCCCGTCGGCCACACAGTGCAATCGGATCCCCTGCTCCCGGCAGGACAGGCTCTGTTCCGCCAGGACCATGTCCAGAACATCGTGGCCGGTGGCCAGGCTGCTGTCGTAAATTTGCACCGCCTCGCTCAGGCGGGACAGGCACTGCTTCTGTTCCCCGGAAGTTCGTGCCCGTTCCAGATCTGCCAGCTGCACTTTCAGTTCATGGCAGCGGCGGTTGATCAGGGCCACATTGCGCTTGGCCGCCTCGTACCGTTCCTTCTGACTGCGGCGCAGGGCATTGGCCACCGCCAGTTCCGCCTCCGCCTGCCGCTTGACAAACAGGGTGTGCGCCAGATACAGCGCCACCAGAAGGCAGATGCCGTTCATGAGCACAAACTGATAGTTCTGGCCAAGGCCTGACGTCCCGTCCACTCCGATCTTGATGTCCGGCACGCCCTGCACCAGTTCAAACTCGATGAACAGCGCCGCCGCAATGGCCAGATGGCGGTGACCCACATGATAGTTTCCCTGGGACAAGGGCTTTGCCAGGCCCCAATAGGTCAGGGGGAGCGTTACCACCATCCAGACCAGCAGATATACCCCATAGCGGGAGACAATCCCCCACCCCAGCAGGTAATTGAGCAGCACGCTGCTGGCATTCTGCAGGGTCTGCTGGGTCATCATGGCCCAAAGGGAGGCATACAGCACCTGAGCAGGGGTTGCGGTGGTGGTCCACAGCATCAGTATCGCCGCCAGGATTCCCATCAGGGTGCGTATGAAGAGCGGCACGCTGATCACAAAGGACTGGATCAGCAAAAGCTGCCGTCCCACGGTAAACAGAAAAATGGACGCCGGCAGCATCCGCAGCCAGAACCGGCTGCGGTGGGGCAAGCAGCAGCCGAATACCAGCACCTGCGCCACCATCCACAAACTGACGTAGTAGCGGCCGTCCGGCAACAGATTTGTCAGGGTCATTGCTGCCCACCACCTCCCAAATAGCGGTTAAAGGCGGCCAGAAGTTCCTGGCGGCAGCCCCGGCTTACCGGAAGTTCTGTCTCCCCGATTTTCAGTGTCCTCAGGCCGATCTCGGTGACCTGGGCCAGGTTGACGATGTACCAGTAATTGCCCTTGGCAAAGGGGAAATCCGCCAGCTGTTCTTCCGCGCTTTTCAATGTTCCCCGCAGGGTGTAGTCCTCCAGCTCGGTGTGGTAGCAAAGCCGTTTTTGCTGTACTTCCACATACCGGATACTTCGCACCGGGACCCGGACCTGACGCCCTGGGCAGTCCAGCAGGATCTGCGCTTCCCTCTGCCGGTCGATCCGCCCCAGTGCCCGGGCGAACCGCAGGCGGAAGGACAGATAGGACACCGGCTTGAGAATGTAGTCCATGGCCTGCACGGAATACCCCTGAATGGCGTACTGGGTCATGTTGGTGATGAACACGAGCACCACCTGGTCATCCAGCTGGCGCAGGCGGCGGGCTGTCTGCATTCCATCCGCGCCGGGCATTTCAATGTCCATGAAGATCAGGTCAAACCGGCTGTCATATCCGTTCAGCAGATCCTCCCCACGGGTGAACTGCTGCACCGAGAAGGTCTCTCCGCTCTCCTGTCCATAGCGCCGGATATAGCCATCCAGTTCCTCCCGGATGGCCGCCTCATCCTCCACAACAGCAACGCGAAACATGCTCTGTCCCCCTTTTTTACGATGCTACTATTATACCAGACTGCAAAATCGTCACACAAGTTCTCCGGACCGGCTGTACAGAAATGAACGGATTGCGGGACTCTCTCGCCCCGGGTCCAATCTTGCGGCAGATGTTTTTTCCCGATATAATACAGAAAAACGAGCGTTTATTTTTGTGCGGAGGTGTGTCTGGCGCTGCGTGTGGCCATTGTGGATGACGAACAGTCCTGCCGGGATCAGCTGAAAGATTACATCGGTCGGTTCAGCAAGCAGTGGCAGGTGGAATTTGAGGTCACTTCCTTTTCCAGCGGCACAGATATTGTGGAGCACTACCGTCCCGGCTGGGACATCATCCTCTTGGATATCCGGATGGCGGGCATTGACGGCATGGAAGCCGCCCGGCGCATCCGCAGCCTGGACGAGGACGTGGTTTTGATTTTCATCACCAACATGGTCCAGTATGCTCTGAAGGGATATGAGGTCAACGCCTACGATTTTGTGGTAAAGCCCCTCACCTATCCCGCCTTCGCCATGAAATTCCAGAAGATCACCCGATGGCTGGAACGCCGCCGGGAAAAGTACATTGTCCTTTCCGTCCCCAACGGCATGCGCCGGGAATCGGTATCCGATGTGTATTACATCGAAGTGAGCAACCACCGCCTGCTCTGCCACACGGTCGGCGGCGTCTATCCCCTGGTATCCGGCACGCTCACCGCCCTGGAAAAACAGCTGAACGATCCGGGGTTCTACCGCTGCAACAACTGCTATCTGGTCAACATGCGCCATGTGACCGGCATCGGCGGCGATACCGTCCGGGTGGGCGGCGATGAACTGGCCGTCAGCCGGGCGCGGAAAAAAGGCTTTCTTGCCGCGCTGACACAATTTGTTGGGGGGATCTGACCGTGGAATGGATTATCCTGCTGAACTTTGTGACCATTTTTGTCTCCGTACTGGTGTTTGTCCTGCCAATCAACCGCGGGAAGGCCTTTGTCCCCCGGTTTGTTCTCTTTGCGGCGGCGAGCTGCGCTGTCTATGGTCTGCTCCTCTGGGGCACAGATTTCTTGTCCTTTGACGCTTACTGGTTTGTCCGCCCCTTTGCTGCCTTCGGGCTGATCTGTGCCTGCGTCAGGTTCTGTACCGGCCTGGACTGGGAGGAGACGCTGTATCTCTCCATCTGGTCCTTCCTGGCAAGGGAATTCTGTTTTGACGCCACCCAGGTGGTCACCTACTATCTGGACATCAATGTGTTTACGGACGCAGACGGCATTGTGCTGACCCTCGTGTTTGACCTGGCGGTGCTGCTGGGGCTGTACTTTTTTGTGGCCCGCCGGCTGTCGGTGGAGGGGCATCTGGTCCTGACCCGGGAGCAGCTCCGCTCTGCCCTGCTGCTCGCCTGCCTGGTGACGGTGATCAAGCCCATCGCCATCTGGGCCCGCCAGACGGAGGGCTACAACGCCTTCACCCTGTTCCAGGTAATCTGTGGCTTTTTTGTGATGGCGGTACTCTACTCCCGTTCCATGGAGGAAAAGCGCACCGCTGTAGAGCAGGAACTGGCCACCCAGCGGCAGCTCTGGCATCAGCGCAAGGTACAGCTGGAAGCCGCCCAGGAAAATCTGGATCTGCTCAACTGCAAGTACCATGACCTGAAACACTATATTGCCGCTCTGCGCAGCCAGAATTCTCTTCAGGATTCCGCCTCGGTTCTGGACGAGCTGGAGGAATCGGTCAAGGTCTTTGACTGCGCCGTCCGCACCGGCAATACCATTCTGGATACCGTTCTGACCGAAAAGAGCCTTCTGTGCGAGCGCCGCCAGATCACCATGACCTGTGTGGCCGACGGAAAGCTTTTGCAGGGCATGAACACGGTAGACCTGTACGCCCTGCTGGGCAACGGCGTGGACAATGCGGTGGAATGCGTCAGCCAGCTGAGTGACCCGGAGCGCCGGGTCATTTCCATCGAGATTTTCCGGGTGGGGGATCTGGTCAAGATTCAGATTGAGAACTTCTATGGCCGACAGCCTCAGTTTGAGGGCGATCTGCCCGCCACCACCAAAAGCGATCGGGAGTACCATGGCTTCGGCCTGAAAAGCATTCGCCGCACCGCCGAAAAGTACGGCGGCTACATGTCGGTACAGGCGGAGGACGGGCTGTTCCTTCTGCACATTCTTCTGCCGGCAGAGCGGGTCGTGGGCAGCGATTCTTCCGATTACGCAGAAAAATCAACCAGTTAGTAGAGCTTCCTTGTCTTTGTATCGTTACCAGATTTCCCGCGACAATGTGGAGTACATCAATGAAAAGGTCCACGACCTCAAACATCAGGCTGCCGCGCTCAAGCAGCTTGTGATACAGAACAACTGCAGCCCTGAAATCCGGGAAAAATATGCGGACCTGGAAAAGGTGATTCAGGTTTACAACAACACAGTGCTGACGGGGAACGGCGTGCTGAATGCACTGCTGACCGAGGAAGAACACCTGTGTAGAAAGAATAACGTTCAGTTCGACTTTTCTATCAATGGGGAGACATTGGATTTCATCGACCCGGTTGACCTGTACATTCTTTTTGGCAATGCACTGGACAACGCCATCGAGAGCGTCATCAAAATCGCGGACCCTTCCAAACGGGTGATCTCCATCCACGTCAGCAGAAAGGGAAAACTGATCCACATCGAGTTTCTCAACCCCTACACCGGCCACTTGATCGTCCGCAACGGCATGCCCTGTACCAGCAAGCAGGGGAAAAATTATCACGGGTTCGGTATCAAGAGTATCCTGCACATTGCCAAAAAATACGGCGGCAATGCAGCCTTCTCCGCAGAGGACGGACAGTTCCGCCTGGCCATTCTGTTGCCCGCAAAATAAAGCTGCTATCCTCTGTTCCATCCGGACAGGCAGGTCGGTGTCCCGATACAAAACACAAGAAAACAGAACGGGAGCCCATCCATGGATGGGCTCCCATTCTGTTCAGAAGAAGCGGTCAGTTATCCGTTTGCCGGGAAGATTGTCGGCCAGACAATGACACAACCAATGAAGATACAGGAAAGGATGAATGCCATAATGCTGCCCAACATCAGGATATCCTTGAGGATTGGAGTGTAGGTCAGTTTCTTGGACACCACGCAGATGGCGATGTATGCGATCAGACCCACAATGACCAGTGCCAGACCGACATAGGTCACAGGCGAGATATTGGTATTGATGCCGATGCCTACCGGGGGAGAAAGCAGCAGGCCGCCAATCAGTTCCAGTACCACGCCAATGCCGATGAGGGCAAGCAGGGCATAGAAGATTGAATTGTGTTTCGGCTTAGCCATTTGCTTCACTCTCCTTTTTCTGCTTCTTGTATGCCTTGACCATAAAGACCTCGGCGGTGATGAAGCCGGCCACGATCAGAACATTCACGACTGCCAGCACGATGATGTAGACGGGGAAGCCTTCCGAGCCGCCGCTGCTGCCCACGGTGATGCCGTTCATGGCGCTGGAGTTGACGACGTTGTAGCAGACACGGTGCATGACCTCACGCATCAGGTTCTGGTACTTGTTCTCGTCGGTGGTGGTCAGCAGGCACATGCCGGTGGTCAGCATGGTGTCGGCGCCGGAGGAGAGCATGCCGTCGGTGAGAGTGCCGTCAGAGGTGATATCGGAAACGACGATTCCGTGGAAGTTCCACTCGTTGCGGAGGATGCCGGTGGTCATGCTGTAGTTGCCGATGGCCTTGATGTAGCCGATACGGTTCATGCCGGTCATGACGCCGTTTGCGCCGCCTTCCTTGATGGCCATCTCAAAGGCACGCAGGTAGATTTCACGGATGGACTGTTCGGTTGCCCAGGTGCAGACGTTGTTACGGTTGGTTTCCTGGTCGTTCAGGCCGATGTGCTTGATGTAGACGATCATGCCCTTGGACAGAGCGCCCTTGCACATGGCGGCTGCGCAGTAGCCGGACAGGATGGGGTCTTCGCTGAAGTACTCGTTGTTGCGGCCGGAGAAAGCGGTACGGTGCAGGTCGAAGGAAGGAGCGTACCAGCCGGTGGCGGCGGAGCGCAGGCCGTCCTCACCGATCAGCTCGCCGTAGCGCTGCTGGATATCCTTGTTCCAGGTGGTGGCGATAATCGTGCCGGAGGGGAATTCGAATGCGGCCCAGCCGTTGAGCATGTTCCACAGGCCGGCTGTACCGTCACAATCGAAGGTCTTGGGTTTGTTGATGGACTCGATCTTAGCAGTGTTGTAACCGGCGGTGGCGATCAGCTCGTGGGCCTCGCTCAGTTTGATCTGGTCGAGCAGGTCGTCCCACATGGGATCATCGTAGTCCTTGCCGCGCAGCTGGATCAGTTCCAGGTCGCCTTCCTTGCCCCAGACCACGTCCTCATTGTTTTCTGCGGAGGCTGGGATGCCGGAAGATGCCCAGCCGACCTCGTCGATCTTGGCTTTCAGATCATCGCTCAGCACATGGGTGGCGCTCAGGACGCCGTTGGCGGAAGTCTGGGCCACATCGCCGTAAACCAGGCTGTTGTCATCCATGAGTGCCCAGTTCTCTCTGGTCAGGTAGACAGCGTCGTCGGGCGTTGCGTAGTCAAACTGGTTGGTAATGGGGTTGCCGGTGAGCAGGTCCTTGTCGATGACAGTGAAGGTGTTCACCGTGTATTCCTTGACCAGGTCCACATTGCCGTTGGCCTGAACCCCCTTGGCCTGCAGGATGTTGTTCATGGCGTCGTGGGCATCCTGGCCGATGGTGATGTAGTAGGTGCCGTCATCCATGATATAGGCCTTTGCACCCTTTGCGTCGTATGTTCTTATCCCACCAGGGATTGTCTCAGCTTTTTCATGGTATGCTGGTAGAAGAGGAAAGAGATCACAATGGTGATGCTGTCCGCCAGCAGCTGGGTCCAGATAATGCCGTACAGTCCCACCAGCCGGTTCATGAGAAACAGCAGTGGGATATTGATGATGCCCTGGCGGCAGGAGGTGAGCAGCAGGGATTCCGCGCCCTTGCCCATGGCCTGGAAGGTATAGCTCATCTGGAAGTTGCAGATCATCAAGGGCGTGGCCAGCACATTGATGCGCAGAAAATCCACGCCGTAGCGCACGGTTTCTGCATCATTGATGAACAAAGTGATGATCTGCGGGGCAAAGAGTTCCATGACCACAATGCAAATGCCGGCAAAGACCACTCCGGACAGGCGGGCCGCGTTGGTAAAGGCGCCCATCCGCCGGTAGTTCTTTGTAGAATAGTTATAGGCGACCATGGGGACCATGGCCTGGCACAGTCCCATCCCCACATTCATGGGGAGCATGTCGATCTTTTTCACAATGCCCATAGCCGCCACGGCGTAGTCGTTATATCCCGAGGAGAGCTTGTTGACCACCGTGTTGGACAGGCAGGCCATCAGGGAGCCGATGGCCGAGGGAATGCCCACCGAAAAGACATTGCGGACGGAGGATTTTCCGGGGAGCATCATCCGCGGGGAGATGCACAGCACCGTATCTTTGCGCAGATGCAGAAACATGAGGGCGAAATAGACCAGCGCCGCACAGTTGGACAGCATGGTGGCAAGGGCCGCGCCCATGACTTCCTGGCCGGGGCGCATGATGACGAACATGAACAGCGGGTCCAAGATCATATTGAGGATTCCGCCGCCGCTGAGGCCATAGCTGGCATACCTGGCATAGCCCTCGCTTCGGAGTAGATGGGCCATGGTCATGGAAAGGCAGGAAGGAACACCGCCCACCACAATGACCCACAGGGTATACTGGCAGGAATAGGCGATGGTGTTGTCGGTCGCTCCCAGCAGCCGGAGCAGAGGATCCATAAAAGCCAGGCAGCCCAGGGAATACAGCAGGGAGATGCAGATGGTCCCGTAAAAGCTGAAAGAGCAGACCTTTTTGGCTTCCTCAAAGCGCTGTTCCCCCAGCAGGCGGGAGATCTGGCTGCCACCGCCCACACCGAACAGATTGGACAGGGCCGTCAGGATAAAGAACAGCACATAGGACAGCGAGGCCGCTGCCACCATGTAAGGATTGTTGGTCTGGCCGATGAAATAGGTATCCGCCAGATTGTAGATCATGGTGATCAGCTGGCTGATGATGGTGGGAATGGCCATTTTTGTCAGGGCTCTGGCCACCGGCATGGTCTCAAACAATTCCTTGTTTTCATCCATCCCGCTCACATCCTTTTTCCCGGAAACCGGACATGTGGGCCAGGGCGATTTCCAGCAGCCGGTCAAACTCCCGCTGTTCCTCCGGCGTCATGCCCTCCATAATCCGGCGCTGGGTCTCCAAAGCCGTCTGCTTGAGCATGTTCTCCAGTTCCAGCCCCCGAGCGGTGGGATGAAGGCTCATTTTCCGGGCATCCCCATCCACCGCGGTCTTTTCCAGCAGTCCCTTGCCCTCCAGCCGCTCCAGTATGCCCGCCACCGTGGACTGGGACAGGCCCAGCCGCTTTTTCAGCTCCGCCGCTGTGATGCCCGGCTCATGGAGAATGGCCCGGATCACATCCCCCTGGGCGGAGGTCAGGCCGTATTCCTGCATTTTCCGGTTCCGGTAGTAGGTCACCGCATTGCCCAGCCGCACAATGACGGACGCGGTTTTGAACTGTGACGCCTCAATCATGGTATCGCCTCCATAAATGCATCGTATGCGATTGTTCGCTTACGATGCATTTTACACTTTCCGCTGTATCCTGTCAAGGCATGGCCTTCCCCTGCCTGCCGCGCCTTTTTCGCTGCAACAAACAAAAAAGGCGGATGCACCGTGGCAATGCCGCAGCACATCCGTCTTGTACTGGATTGTTTTGGATGGGATCAGATCCGGCGCATCCGTTCCTGTTCGAACTGGCGGCGGTAGAGATTCCGGTAATAGCCTTTTTTGCGGATCAGTTCCTCGTGGGTTCCCTGCTCCACAATGGCGCCGTCCCGCACCACCAGGATCAGGTCGGCACGCCGGATGGTGGACAGGCGGTGGGCAATGAGGAAGGAGGTGCGTCCTTTGAGCAGCAGCTCGGTGGCATCCTGGATCAGGCGCTCGGTCTTGGTGTCGATGGAGCTGGTGGCCTCGTCCAGAACAAAGATGCGGGGGTCGGCCAGCACAGCCCGGGCAAAGGAGATGAGCTGCTTTTCGCCGGTGGAGAGGCGGTCACCGCCCTCTCCCACATCGCTCTGGTAGCCTTTCTCCAGCTTTTGGGCGATCTGGTCCACCGAGACTGCCTTGGCCGCCGCGATGACTTCCTCATCGGTGGCGTCCAGCCGTCCGTAGCGGATGTTCTCCATCACCGTGCCGGAAAACAGATGGGGGCTTTGCAGCACATAGCCGATGCTGCTGTGCAGCCACAGCTGGCTGCGCTCCCGGTAGTCCTTCCCGTCAATGAGGACCTGTCCGGAGGTGGGCTCAAAGAAGCGGCAGGCCAGGTTGACCAGCGTACTTTTGCCCGCGCCGGTCTCCCCCACGATGGCAATGGTGGAGCCCGCCGGGATTTTCAGATTGAAATGGCTGAGCACGTCCTCATTGCCGTCGGGGTAGCGGAAGGAAACATCCCGGAACTCGATGTCCCCACGGATGGGCTCCCAGTTTTCCTTTTTGGGGGCAAAGACCGTGCCGTATTTTGCCTCCACCTGTGGGGTATCGGTGATGAGGGGTTTCTCTTCCAGCAGCCCCATCACCCGCTCGATGTTGGCCTGGAGGGAGAGGATGTCCGCAATGTTTCGGGCAATCTGCTGGATGGGCTCAAAGATGCCCACCGCGTAGGAGGTAAAGGCCGACAGCGTGCCGATAAGCATCCGGTGTTCCAGGGCCATCGCCCCGCCCCGGGCCAGCACAATGGCGGTAGTCAGAGAGCTGAAAAAGAGGACCAGCGGAATATAGACGGCAGAGAGCCGGGCCGCCCGCACGGAGGAGACCCGCATATCCTGGGTGACTGCCTCGAATTCCTGGCTGTTCTGTTCCTCGATGACCAGCGTCTTGGAGGTGCGGGCGCCCATGATGCCCTCGTTGTAGGCGCTGGTGATGCGGGAATTCATCTTGCGCACCCGACGGTTCCAGCGGAGAATCCGGTCCTGGAACCAGGCGGTGAGCAGGGAGATCACCGGCACAATGAGGATCACTGCCGCGGCCAGCCCCGGGTCCAGCAAAAACATCATGCCGAAGACGCCCAGCACGTAGAAGACCGCCCACAGCATGTCCACCGAATTCCAGGCAATCATGCCGGCAATGCGGTTGGTGTCGCTCATGATGCGGGAGAGCAGATACCCCACCGGCGTGACATTGTAATAGGACAAGGACAGAGTCTGCAGGTGGACAAAGCAGGCCCGCTTCATATCCCGGCCCACCTGCATCTCAATGCGCATGGAGCGACGGGTAAAGAGAATGACCGACAGCGCCTGCAGGGCAATGATGACCCCGTAGAAAAGAGCAAAGAAAGGCAGGCCGGAAAGTTCTTCCGTCTGGATGAACTGGTCAATGGCATACCGCTGGAAGAGCGGCAGAGCAATGTCGATGACGGCGCAGAATACATTGAGCACCAGCACCGCCGCGATGATCCCCCGGTAAGGCCGCAGAAAGGGCAGCAGCTTTTTCCAGGAGCGGATATCAAAGGATTTTGTGTATTCCTTCTCCTCATAGGCCATGGGTATCCCCTCCTTCCTGGCCAAAGAGCAGATCCCGGTCCTCCCCGGTCATCTGCAGGTCGTAAATTTCACGGTAAAGTCCATGGCGGGCCATGAGCTGGTCATGGCTGCCGCACTCGGCCACCCGGCCGTCCTGCAATACCAGAATGCAGTCGGCCTGCATGAGGGTTGTGATCCGGTGGGAGACCAGAATGACAGTGGCGGAGCCCTTCGCCTGATGGAGGGCGTCCCGGATTTTGGCGTCGGTCTCGGCATCCACGGCGGAGAGGGAGTCGTCAAAAATCAGGATGGGCGCATCCAGCATCAGGGTCCGGGCGATGGCCACACGCTGTTTCTGGCCGCCCGAGAGGGTGACGCCCCGCTCGCCGATGATGGTGTCGTAGCCGTCGGCAAATTCCAGGATTGCCTGATCCACCTGGGCCGTCCCCGCATGGAGGCGGACCTCCTCCAGGGTCGCCTGAGGCCGGGCCGCGGCAATGTTTTCCCGGATGGTGCGGGAGAACAGGAAGGGTTCCTGCAGCACAATGCCGATGTTTTTCCGCAGATAGGACCGGCTGATCTTGGCAATATCCACCCCGCCGATGGTGATCTTTCCCTGTTCCGGCGGCAGGTCGTAGAGTCGGTCCAGCAGGTGCATGAGGGTGGACTTGCCGCTGCCCGTAGCCCCCAGCACGGCAAAGGTCTTGCCGGCGGGGATGGTGAAGCTCACATCCTGGAGCACCGGCTGCTCCCCGTAGGCAAAGGAGACATGGTCAAAGACAATATCCTGATCCATGGGCGGGGTCAGGGCGTCGGCGGGTTCTTCCTCGGGGCTGGCATCCAGGATATAGGCCAGACGGTCGATGGAAACGCCCGCCTTGCTCATCTCGGAGAGAATCCGCCCCAGGCCACGCACCGGCCAGACCAGGGACTGGTTGTAGGAGACAAAGGCCAGAAACTCGCCCAGGGTGATCTGCCCGTGCACCGTCTGCACCACGCCCACCGAGATGACGGTGAGAATCTGCAGGCCGGTGATCAGGTCGCCGATGCCCCAGTAGGCGCTGAGCAGCTTTCCCAGCTGGATCCACAGGGAGGCAAACCGCTGGTTCTTCTTATCGAAGCGGTCCACCTCCCACTTTTCCCGGCCGAAGGCCCGCACCACCCGCACGCCGGTCAGGTTTTCCTGGACCAGAGTGGAGAGCTCTCCTTCCGCCTCGTCGGCGGTGAGAAAGCGCTTGGCGATGCGGGTATAGAAAAAGAGGGAATACAGCAGGATGACCGGCAGAAAAGCCACGGCGATCAGGGTCATGCTGACGTTCATGGAGGCCATCACCACCAGGGAGAAGCCCACCAGAAAGACCACCCGGAAGACTTCCAGCAACTGGTTGGTCACGAAATTGCGCACCACTTCCACGTCGGAGGTGCAGCGCTGGATGATCTCCCCTGTGCTGTGGCGGACATGCCAGGCATAGGGCAGGCGCTGGATGTGCCGGAACAAGGCATCCCGCAGCGCCTTGACGAAATTTTCCGACCCGATGGCGGTTCCCATCCGGCTGCCGTAGGTGCAAAGCCCGGACAGCACCGCCACCACAAGCAAAAATCCCGCCGCGGCCAGCAGCTGGGTCAGGGGCCCTGCGGCCAGCAGGGCATCGGGCGCAAGGGTCGTCACCACCTTGGGCAGGGGTTCGCCGCCCAGAATGGAGTCCACCGCCACACGCACCACCTGCGGGGTCAGCGAGCTCAGCACCGTGTTTCCCATGGAAAACACCAGGGTGAGCGCAAAGATCCAGAGACAGGGCCGCAAGAATCTCCAGATCAGCGTTTGTTTGGATTGTTTCAAAAGATTTCCTCCTTTTGGGGCACAAAAAAGCCCCCGGCTTTTCCAGCCGGGGGCGCTTTCCGCATCAAAACAAAACCCACCTATTTCCCAGGGCAGGGCAAGAAGGCGGACAGAGTTTTCCCTCGGCCAGTAACGATCATACGACGGTTGTAAATCAAGTTCATCATTCTGTTCGCCTCCTTTCTTGTAATTCAGTATGTCCCACTATACCCTACCTGGACTGACTTGTCAAGAAAATTTCAAATGACCTGCTGAATTGTATGATGCTTCAAAGAAGCAATCTTGTCTTGAATAGGGTTTCCCCGCAGGCCCGGAAATCTTTTTGTCCATACGTTCCAAAAGGAATCGCCGGCTGAGAAATCTCAGCCGGCGATTCCTTTCGGTGTTTTCCCGGGCAGAAAATGTCTTGCGCGGCATCTTCTCCTGCAAGTCTGGAAGTCAGTCCCTTACCGGGATTTTCTGCATCGAATTACTGTTTTTCTGCACTGGCAGAACCGGCCCTGTTTTTCGGATGCCGTTCGAGGGCTTCCTTGATGAGTTCCACCGCATGGATGCACTCTTCCCTGTCCTGCAGCGTTCCGAAAATGATGCGGATATGGGTCGGGTCACAGTATGCGGCGCCGGTGCTGACCAGAACATTGGCCTCCTGCACCAGATAGCGAATCACTTCTTCATCCGTCCCGTAGAAAGAGGTATCCACCCAAAAGAAAAAGCCTGCTTCAGGTTTTACATAAGAAATATGCGGGATGGTGTCCAGGATTTTCCCCAGAATCCGGGCACGTGCCATCCACTCCTGGCGCATATCCTCCATAAACCTGGTGTCCCGCAGGCCGGCGGTAATGCCCGCCTGGGCCATGGTATTTGTGGCTCCGATCACAAACACCGCCGTCTGGTGAAGCACATCGGTGATCTCTTTGGAGGCCACAATATACGCAACCCGGAAACCGCACAGCCCCATTCCTTTGGAAATGGAACCGATGGTAATTGTGCGCTCAAACATCCCGGGCAGAGACATCATGCTGACATACTCATTTCCGTCATACACGCTGTCCTCAAAGCACTGGTCCACAATGCAGATCAGGTTGTGCCGGATACAGAAATCCGCCAGCTTCTCCATCGTTGCCCTCTTGTAAACCGTACCCGTGGGATTGTTCGGGTTGGTGAACATAAAAATCCTTGTCTTGGGAGATGTATGCTCTAAGTGACTTCTTAATCATGGTTTTTTGTCATGGTTAGTGAAGCAGTCACTTAGAGCATTTTCATTTCAGGAGGTACAGCCATGAGAAACGAGAAAATCACCCCTCTGGATACCCAGCAGCAGCGAATGAAAGTCCCAGTAAATGGTGGGCTTATCCAGCAGCTCGATATGGTAGCTGGGGGCGATCCCGCCAAATGCGGCCATGGCTTTGCGATACAGACCCCGTGCGTCCTCGTCGATGGAATCATAATCATTGTAGTACAAAATGGCGGTACTTAGCGTAAAGGCCCAGTCCTTGAACTGCTGGGCAACCCAGTCGTAGGGTTCCGCATATTCCCGCTGGAAACTCATGTTTTTCGCCATCGGTTCGTCCATGAAGGTCATGGTCAGGGCAATCATCGTCCGGTCACCAGACACATTCCACGTGGATGCTATGCCTTTCTTCACCAAGTCCAGCTGGTCAAAAGGATAAAACAGGGACAGATATTTGTCCGTCGCCATGGATTCTTCCTTGATGAAATGGTTTTTCGGCAAGTACACCGCCTCATAGTCCATAAAAGACGGTGTGGTAGGCAGAGCGGTCATCAGCCCCAGCAGGCCGTACCGGGTGATAAACTCCATTACCGCCTTTTCCACTTCTGCTTCCGGCTTGCGCCCCATCATCAGCATCCCCACATTCAGCGCATCCAGCACAATGTTGGGGACCTCTTTCAGCGGATTGTAGACATCCGG
>CALXHO010000002.1 GCA_944388125.1 uncultured Gemmiger sp.
AAAAAGGCGGCGCTGGAGACGGCTCTGGCCCAGATCGAAAAGCAGTTCGGCAAAGGCGCGGTGATGAAGCTGGGCGCCAACGTGGCCATGCAGGTGGACAGCATTTCCACCGGCAGCCTGGGCCTGGATCTGGCGCTGGGCGTGGGCGGACTGCCCCGGGGCCGTATCATTGAGGTCTACGGCCCTGAATCTTCCGGCAAGACCACCCTGGCCCTGCATGTGCTGGCGGAAGCCCAGAAGGCGGGGGGCGAGGTTGCTTTCATCGACGTGGAGCACGCCCTGGACCCCGCCTATGCCCGGGCCCTGGGTGTGGACATCGACAGCCTGCTGGTCAGCCAGCCGGATACCGGCGAGCAGGCCATGGAGATCTGTGAGGCGCTGGTCCGTTCCGGCGCCATCGACGCGGTGGTCGTCGACTCGGTGGCGGCCATGGTCCCCAAGGCCGAGATCGAGGGCGAGATGGGCGACTCCCACGTGGGCCTGCAGGCCCGCCTGATGAGCCAGGCCCTGCGCAAACTCACCGGCATCATCGGCAAGACCAACACCGTCTGCATCTTCATCAACCAGCTGCGTGAAAAGGTCGGCGTGGTCTACGGCAACCCCGAAGTCACCACCGGCGGCCGCGCCCTGAAATATTACTCGTCGGTGCGTATCGATGTCCGCCGCATTGAGGGCCTCAAGGACTCCAACGGCAACTTCATCGGCAACCGCACCCGCGCCAAGATCGTCAAGAACAAGGTGGCCCCTCCCTTCAAGGAGGCGGAGTTCGACATCATGTTCGGTGAGGGCATCTCCAAGATCGGTGAGCTCATCGATCTGGGCGTCAAGCTGGGCGTGGTGCAGAAGAGCGGCGCCTGGTTCAACTACGGCGACGTCCGCCTGGGCCAGGGCCGTGACAACGCCAAGGCCTACCTGAAGGAACACCCCGAGACTGCCGCCGAGATCGAGAAGATCGTCCGCGACAACGCCGACCGCCTGCTGGCTGCGGGCAAGAAGGGCACCGTCAAGCCCATTGAGGTGGTCAAGCCCGTCACCCCGGCGGAGGCCCCGGCCACCGCTCCCGCCGCCCCCAACACCACGGGCAGCGAGGCCGACCTGGACATCATGGTGGATGACTGATGCCTCAGATCACCGCCGTCAAGGAGACCAAACGGGGAAGATTCGCCCTGTTTGTGGACGGGGAGTTTGCCTTCTCCCTTGACCCCGAGACCTTTGCCGACGCCGGTCTGCATGAGGAGGACGAGATCGAGCCCTCCCGGCTGGAGGAACTCCGCCGGAAAAGCGACACCCGCAAGGCGGTGGACCGGGCGCTGGACATTCTGGCCCTGCGGGACCATGCGGCGGGGGAGCTGTACCAGAAGCTCTGCCGCAAGTTCGACCCCCACAGCGCCGCGGCCGCCGTGGCCAAGGCGGAGGAGCTGGGCCTTCTGAACGACGCCGACTTTGCCCGCCGCCGTGCCGCCGAGCTCATGCGCAAGCGCAAGAGCCGCCGGGAGGTGGAGCAGGACCTCAATGCCAAGGGCATTGACCGGGAGACCGCCGCCCGGGTGCTGGAGGAACTCTACGCCCCTGAGGACGGCCCCGACCCCGAACTGGCAGCAGCCTGCGCTCTGGTGGAGCGCCAGTATGCCCGCAAGCTGGCCGAGGGCAAACGCCCCCAGGTCATGGCGGCGCTGGCCCGGCGGGGGTTTTCCTACGCCGTCATCCGCGCCGCGCTGGAAGCTGCCGACGCCGGGGAGGACGAATTTTCCGACCTGCCGTGAGCCGGGTTTTCCGGCTTGCTACATATCAAACAACCGAAAGAATAGGAACAACTGCCCATGAAAATCGCCATTGTATCCCTCGGCTGCCCCAAAAACCAGGTGGACGCCGACGTTTTCTGCCGCGCTCTGCTGGCCGATGGCCATGAGACGGTGGCCGACCCCGCACAGGCGGATGCCATCATTGTCAACACCTGCGGATTCATCCAGTCCGCCAAGGAGGAGGCCATCGAGAACATCCTGCTGGCCTGCGGCTACAAACAGCAGAACCCCGGCCTCAAGGTCATTGTGACCGGCTGCCTGGCCGAGCGCTACAAGGGCGAGATCGCCCGGGAGATGCCGGAGGTCGACGCCGTGGTGGGCATCGGCTCCAACAAGGCCCTGCCCGAGATCCTGCGCCGGGTCTGCTCGGAGGGCACCGGCCAGGTCGAGAGCTACGGCCCCAAGACCGACATGCCTCTGGGCGGCCGCCGGGTCATTTCCACCCCGCGGCATTACGCCTACCTGAAGATTGCCGAGGGCTGCAACAACCGCTGCCACTACTGCGCCATCCCGCTCATCCGCGGGCCGCTGCGCAGCCGTCCGCTGGAGGACTGCGTGGCCGAGGCCAAATGGCTGGCGGAGGAGGGCGTCAGGGAACTCATCGTGGTGGCCCAGGACCCCACCGCCTACGGCGAGGACTGGGGCAAGCCCGGTGCTGTGTGTGAACTGCTGGACCAGCTCAACGCCATCGAGGGCCTGCGGTGGATCCGGGTGCTCTACGCCTACCCCGAACGCATCACCGACGCTTTTATTGCCGCCATGCAGCGCAACGAAAAGGTGGTGCCCTATCTGGACCTGCCCATCCAGCACTGCAACGACGAGATCCTCCGCAACATGAACCGCCGGGGCGGCCGCAAGGAGATCGAGGATGCCATTGCCCGGCTGCGGGCGGCCATCCCCGACCTGACCCTGCGCACCACCCTGATCGCCGGCTTCCCCGGGGAGACCGAGGAGCAGTATGCCGAGCTGTGCGACTTTGTGCGCACGGTGGAGTTTGACCGCCTGGGCTGCTTCGCCTACTCCCCCGAGGAGAACACGGTGGCGGCCCGCATGGAAAACCAGCTGGACGACGAGACCAAACAGCGCCGCGCCGACCATATCATGGAGATCCAGGCGGAGATCAGCGCCCGCAAGCAGGCCGAGCGGGTGGGCCGGACGCTGGAGTGCATCTGTGACGGCATCGACGAGGAGAGCGGCATGTACCTGCTGCGCTCCAAGGGCGACTGCCCCGAGATCGACGGCTGTGTGCTGACCCCCGGTGATGTACCTCTGGAGACCGGCGCTTTTTACAATGTGACCGTGACCGACAGCGACACCTACGACCTGTACGGTTATGTGGAGAACAAGGTGGAGGAATAAGCCATGAACCTGCCTAATAAACTGACGCTGCTTCGTGTGATCCTGGTGCCTGTCTTTATGGTGTTTGCCGCCTTTGGCCGCATCGGCACCGCCGACTACAACCCCACCGCCCAGCTGGTGGCAGGCATCGTCTTTGCCGTTGCCAGCTTTACCGATTTCCTGGACGGCTACCTGGCCCGCAAAAACAATCTGGTCACCGACTTCGGCAAGTTCATGGACCCCCTGGCCGACAAGATGCTGACCACCGCCGCCTTCATCTACATGGTGGTGGACGGCCTGTGCCATCCCGTGGTGCTGGCCATCATCATGTTCCGGGAGTTCGCCGTGGCGGGCGTCCGCATGATCGCCGCCGAGTCCGGCACCGTCATTGCCGCCAACATGTGGGGCAAGGTCAAGACGGTTTTGCAGATGCTCACCATCATCTACTATTACATTGTGCCCTTCTTCATGGGCTCTACCGACATCATGGCCTTCGGCCTCATCACCCAGGTGCTGTGCTGGCTGGTAGCGGCGGTCACGGTGCTGTCCGGCGGCATCTATCTGTGGCAGAACCGCAGCTGTTTCATGCAGGCAAAGTAATTATGTTGCAAGGCGCCCGCCATGCGGGTATAATACAAGTATTCATCGCATAATGCTGCGAAACAGGAAGGAAGTTCCGCCATGCAGATTTTTAATACCATGACCCGCCAGAAGGAAGAGTTCGTCCCCGCCGTGCCCGGCGAATACCGCATCTATGTCTGCGGCCCCACGGTGTACAACTACATCCACATCGGCAACGCCCGCCCCATGATCGTCTTTGACACCCTGCGCCGCTACCTGGAGTACCGGGGCAACAAGGTGTACTACGTCTCCAACATCACCGACATTGACGACAAGCTCATCGCCAAGGGCCAGCAGGAAGGCACCTCCATGCAGGAGGTGGCCCGCAAGTTCGAGGCCGAGTACATCAAGGATTCCGAGGGCCTCAACGTCAAGGAACCCACCGTCCGTCCCCGTGCCACCGAGCACATCGGTGAGATCATCAAGATCGTCAAGGATCTGGTGGCTTCCGGCCACGCCTATGCAGCCCGCAACGGCGACGTCTATTTCCGGGTCAAGTCCGACCCCGGCTACGGCAAGCTGAGCCACCTGAACCTGGATGACCTGGAGAGCGGCAACCGCACCCTGCGCAGCCAGATGGACGACGACCTCAAGGAGGATCCCGCCGATTTCGCCGTCTGGAAGGCCGCCAAGCCCGGCGAGCCCTACTGGGAAAGCCCCTGGGGCCACGGCCGCCCCGGCTGGCACATCGAGTGCAGCGCCATGGCCCGCAAGCATCTGGGCAAGACCATCGACCTGCACTGCGGCGGCCAGGACCTGATCTTCCCCCATCACGAGAACGAGATCGCCCAGTCGGAGTGCGCCAACGGCTGCACCTTCAGCCGCTACTGGATGCACAACGGCTTTTTGAACATCAACAACCAGAAGATGTCCAAGAGCGCCAACAACTTCTTCACAGTGCGGGAGATCGCCGACAAGTACGGCTACGAGCCCATCCGCTACTTCATGCTGACGGCGGGCTACCGCATGCCCCTCAACTATACCGTTGAGCTGATCGAGAGCTGCAAGAACTCTCTGGAGCGCCTGTACACCTGCCGGGATAACCTGGACTTTGCCATCCAGCACGCCCACGGCGACAGCGACGAGCTGGTGGCCAAGGCGGAACAGGCAAAGCAGAAGTTCATCACCGCCATGGATGACGACCTCAACACTCCCGACGCCCTGGCGGCCATCTTCGACTTTGTCAAGGAGATCAACACCCTGTCCGACGGCGCTTCCCGCGCTGCGCTGGAGCAGGCGGCCTCGGTCTTTGACGAGCTGACCGGCGTGCTGGGCCTGCTCTACAACCGCAAGAAGAGCGATGTCCCTGCCGACGTCATGGCACTGGTGGAGGAGCGTGCCGCGGCCAAGAAGGCCAAGGACTGGGCCCGCGCCGACGCCATCCGCGCCCAGCTGACCGGGATGGGCTGGTCGGTCACCGACACCGCCCAGGGCCCCAAGGTGGACCGGCTGTAATCCGCCGCGGCAGCCCCACAGGGCAGGCAGCGGTGGCCGCGGACAAGCTGCGCCCCGGAGGAGCAGGTTTTGTGTCTCCACTGTTGAAACAAGAAACAATCACGGTCTGACTGTTGAAAATCTGTGGTTTCCGGCTTGCCGGACAACTGCGGAAAGGTGCAGACCGTTGCACGGTGCGGTGCCCTGCGGGGGCACTGCCTGTGGCCCAAGCGGCAGCCGCCATGGGGCGGGACGTACTCCGGCAACCGGAATTCGCGCCCTGTCCGCAGGGCGGCCGCCGCTTTTTGCATTTCCATCCAGACACTGGGACTTGTCGGGAGAGAGGCTCTCTTTCCCGGCGTTCTTCCCAAAGACCGAAAGGAGAGGCCCATGCCCGAAACCGTCGCCGCCCGGCACAACCGCCGCCGGGCGCTGTATCTGGTGCTGCTGGCGGCGCTGGTGCTGCGCCTGCTCATGGCTGCCGCCACCGAGGGGTACAGCTATGATGTGAGCTGTTTTACCGCCTGGGGCGGCAAGCTTGCGTCGGAGGGCCCCGCCAATTTTTACAGCGAGGGCTATTTTGCCGACTATCCCCCCGGCTATCTGTATGTGCTGTGGCTGGCGGCGGCGGTGCGGGGAGCGCTGGGCCTTGCCTGGGACGGCGCTGCCGGACGGATGCTGCTGGCCCTGGTGCCCGCCCTGTGCGACTGCGGCTGTGCGGCGCTGATTTACACTACGGCGGAGCGGCATCTCAAAAATGCATCGGCGGTGCGGCGGCTGACGCTGTTTGCCGCCTTCTGCCCCATGCTGCTGTTTGACACCGCCGTGTGGAAACAGGTGGACGGGGCCTTCAGCCTGCCGCTGATCGCCTGCTTTGTCCTGCTGGAGGACCGCCGCTGGCTGCCGGGCGCCCTTCTTTATGGTGTGGCGCTGGCCATCAAACCCCAGGCCCTCATCGCAGGCCCTGTGCTGGCCGTCTGCTTTCTGGGGGGCATTGCCCGGGAGAGCGATGCCCCCCAGCGGCTGCGGGCACTGGGGCGGACCGTCCTTGCCGCGCTCCTTGCCCTGGCGGTGCCGCTGGCGGCGGGGCTGCCCTTCTTCGGGATTGCCGACCTGCTGCCCTCCCTGTGGGAAAAATACCTGGGCACGGCGTCCAGCTATCCCTATGCCACCGTCAATGCCTTCAACTGGTTTGCGGCGCTGGGAGGCAACTGGGTCTCGGTGGAGGGAACGGTATTCGGCCCGGTCACCTGGGAGATGCTGGGCATCCTTCATATCGCCCTGTTGACGGCGGCGCTGGCTGCCGCGGCGGTGATCTCCCTGCGGGCAAAACGGTTCTCGCCGCTGTTGCTGGCGTCGGGGTACCTGGTGGGGATTTTCACCTTTGCCCACAGCATGCATGAACGCTATCTGGTGCCCGGCGTGCTGCTGGCCCTGCTGGCAGCAGCACGGTGGAACGACCGGCGGCTGCTGGGGGCCGGGGCGGGGCTCAGCCTCACCGGTCTTGTCAACCTGTCGGCGGTCTACTCCCAGAACAACACCGACGATGCCTGGCTGACTTCCGCCACCAGCGCTCTGCTGACCCGTGTGGCCGGACTGGCCGAGACCGCCTGCTGCGTGCTGCTGCTTGTGGCAGTGTACGACATCGCCGTCCATGGGGAAACGGTTCCGCTGGTGCCAAAGCGGCGCCGGGATGCCCGCCGGCCGGGCCTGCGCAGTGCCCGGCCGGGGTTGGCGTCACAGCCAGCCTGGACACGGCGGGAACTGCTGGGACTGGCTTTGCTGACCCTGGCCACCGCTGTGGTGAGTTTTGTCTATCTGGGCGACCTGACCGCCCCGCAGCATCCCCTGGAGGCGGAGCAGGGGCCGCAGACGGTGACGTTCACCATCGACTCCGACCTGCAGCCCGCTACCCTGTGGATCTATCCCGGGGTGCATTCGGGAGCGACGCTGACCCTCACCGACGAGGCGGGCAGCGTGGTGTACAGCGACACCCTGGGCTCGGTGTTCACCTGGCAGACGGTGGCGCTGCCGGCTGCCTCCGGCACCCACTGGACGGCGGAACTCACCGGCGGTCAGGTGTTTGAGCTGTCCCTGCGCGCTGCCGACGGCAGTGCCCTGCCCGTGACGGGCGGGGAAGGGCTGTTCGATGAGCCCGATGCCGTGCCGGATACCATCAGCCAGCTCAACAGCATGTACTTTGATGAGATCTACCACGGCCGCACCGGCTATGAGATGCTCCACAAGATGACCGTCTACGAGACCACCCATCCGCCTCTGGGCAAGGATCTCATCATGCTGGGCATCGCCATCTTCGGCATGACCGGCTTTGGCTGGCGGTTTGCGGGGACACTGTTCGGCGTGCTGCTGATGCCCCTGGCCTGGTGCTTTGTCCGCCGCCTCACCCGCAAACCCTGGGTGGCGGCAGCCGCGGCCTGCATTCTGGCCCTGGATTTCATGCGCTTTTCCCAGAGCCGCATCGCCACCATCGACATTTACGGTACCTTCTTTATCCTGCTGGGGGCCCACTGCATGGTGTGGTACGCTCAGACTGCCCTGGAGAAGGGCATCGACAATGCGCTGCTTCCCATGGCCCTGGGCGGCGTGGCCTTTGGGTGCGGATGCGCGGCCAAGTGGACCGGCATCTATGCGGGGGTGGGGCTGGCCATCCTCTATTTCGGGGTGCTGTACGCCCGCTGGCGGCGCCGGCCTGCCAATTTCCGGCAGGAGTTCACCACGGCAGCCTGGGGCGGGGTACTCTTCTATGTGCTGCTGCCCTTTGTGATCTATCTGAGCGCCTATCTGCCCTATTGCTGGAAGGACCCCTCCTTCGGCATCGGCGACTGGTGGAACTGTCAGGTGTATATGTATGAATACCACTCCACCCTCAACGCCACCCATCCCTTCGAGAGCCGCTGGTATACCTGGCTGCTGGACCTCCGTCCGGTGTGGTACTACCAGAACAGCGCCCTGCCCGACACCATGCGGGGCAGTATTGCGGGCATGGGCGGGCCGGTGCTCTGGCTGGCCGGGCTGGTCAGCATCCTGACCCTTGCCTGGCGGCAGCTCTCCGGCCGGGGCAGCCGCCGCGGAGCCGCTGTGCTCATCCTCTACGCCGCACAGCTGGTGCCCTGGGTGTTCGTGGCCCGCTGCACCTTCCTGTACCACTATTTCCCCAGCTCCATGTTCTGTCTGGCGGCCATTGCGGTGGTATTGGCGGACATGAAAAACCAGCGCGCCGCCAAAGGCCTGGCCGTTGGGCTGTGTGTTGCCTCGGCGGTGCTGTTCGTCTGGTTTTACCCGGTACTCTCGGGACTGCCGGTGCCCACCTGGTGGGCTTCCAGTACCCTCTGGCTGCCCAGCTGGGGATTTTATCTGCTGTGAGCCGGCAGGAATTGATCCGCAAAAATCTATTTGTATTTTTAAAAATAATAATACAAAAAGTATAATAAATGGTGCGGCATTTCCCCATCCCGGAAACGAATCCGCCCGCCCAAAAAATCCCCCGCCCGCAGGGCTCTCTGCAAAGAAGAGAGGCCCCGCGGACGGGGGATCTTGTTTGTGACGGTAGAGAAACTGCCGGGTGTTTACTTGCGGCCCTTTGCCAGGCGGGGGAAGAAGCGTCCCACCAGCATCATGAACATCTGCCACACATCCCGGAAATTGATGGCGATGACGGCCACGGTGGGAATGAGGCAGAGCAGGAAGGATTCCTCCGGGAAGAGGTAGAGCAGGGCGGTCTCGCCCAGAACGATGGCAAAGTTGAGGGTCATCCAGGCGGGGCGGAAGTCGATCTCCAGCAGGCCGCGGGTGGAGTAGGCGCGCAGCAGGAATACCAGGAAGAGGGACAGGAAGCTGGCCAGGGCAGCGCCCACGGGGCCAAACAGGTCAATGAAGAAGTAGTTGAGGATGACGTTGAGGACGGCGCCGGCCAGCATGGTGTACAGCGAGCTGACCGAACGCTTGAACACCACATAGACGCTGTTGGTGAACTGGTTGAGGCAGGTGCACATGGAACTGAGCACCAGGAAGGGCACGAACTGCCAGGCGTCGAAGTAGCTTTGCTGGAAGACCAGCATCAGGGGGCGGCAGAGCCAGATGATGCCCGCCGCGCAGCAGAAGAGCACACTGGCGTAGACCCGGAATACCCGGGAGAAGAAGGCCTGACGGTCGGTCTCCTCACTGACGGCGGACAGCTGCCAGGCCTCATAGAAGATCTGGCCCACGATGGTCAGGATCTGGGGCAGGTAGTAGCCGGTGGACAGCAGGCCTGCCCAGGCGTTGCCGGAGCGGCCGTCCATGCCGTCGCACATATACTGGACAAAGAACATGTCGGAGGCATTAATGATCCAGAAACTGATGGATGCCGGGATCATGGGCACGCAGTAGCGCAGCATGGACGTCCACAGCTTGGCGCTGAATTTTTTGAAATCCAGATACTTGGCGCACCCGCCCGCCACAAAGACAAAGACGGTGGACAGGGCGTCGCTCAGCGCCATAGCCAGCAGATAGCCCACAGCCCCCAGGTTCATCACGTTGAGGAAGAGCACATAGCCGCCCAGCAGTTCCGCCATGGTGAGCACGCCGTCGATGGCGACCAGACGGTTGAGCATCCGGGCGCGGATGAACTGGGTGCACAGGGTGCGCAGACAGCTCATGAGCACGCAGAGATAGAGCAGCGCCATATATTCTCCGGCGTTGGGGATCATGGCCACCAGCGGCCAGCACAGCACCATTCCCGCAAAGCCCACCCCGATGGTGGCAAGGCCGTTGACGAACACCGAACTTTTGTCCTGTGTCTTGTCGAGGCCGAAGCGGATGATGGCATAGCTGACACCCAGGCTGACCACCGGGATGAGCAGGTTGGCCACCTGCTGCATGAGCTTGGTGACGCCCATGACGTCGGGGCCGTCGAGAACATAGCTCAGGTATGGCTGGCTGATGAGGCTGAGCAGCTTGGAACTGAAATTGCTGATGGCGAACAGGATGGTATTGTTCATCAGCGTCGAATATCGTTTGTTGTCGGACAAGATCGTCCCTCCCTTATGGGGTCTCTCCGGTGCGCAGCAGGGCACGCCGCGCGGCGTAATCCGGCATCAGTCGTCCCACCTCTGCCCAGAAGGCGGGGGAGTGGTCGGGATGCAGCAGATGGCACAGCTCATGGACAACGACGTACTCCCGCGCGGCGTGAGGCATGGTCCACAGCCGCAGGGCAAAGCAGACGGTGCGGGTCCGCAGGCTGCAGCTGCCCCAGCGGGTGTGCATGTCGCACACCCGCACGGCGGGCATGGGGCCTGGGCAGCGGCCGGAAAAACAGGGCCACCAGGCCTCGCACAGGGCACGCATCCCGGCCAGGGCCTCTCCCTTGTCGGGCAGGGGGCGGGCGGCCTCGGCGGCGCGGCGCCGGGCAAAGCGGTCCTGGGCACGGGCGATCCATCCGGCCCGCTGTGCCACAAAGCCATCGATCACCCCCACCGGCATGGAGGCCGGTGCGCTGACCGACACACTGCCGTCGGCCCGCACCCGCAGGTTCAGATTTTTCACCCGGCGGCGGGTGAGGGTGAAGGTCACTCCGCCGGCGTGGCGCTGCTGCTGCAAACCGGTGCCCCCTCTCTGCCCATGGCAGCATTTATCCTATTATATACGCTTTTGCCGAAAACCGCAACGCGCCCGCCGTTCCGGAGGAGGAAAATCCCCCCAGCAGGACGGCTGCGCAAATGCGCGGAACACCGCAGATTTTGGCAGAGACTGCCCACATCCCCGGCGGGGCCGCCCCAAGGGAGCATCCCCGTGGCGCCCGCCGCGGCGGCCTTTCCGGCCGTATGATGGGACAGTGGACGACTTTTGGACAACCTGCTGCAAAGAGAAACGAAAGTTTTGTGAAACCTGCCCGGGCCGCCGCGGCAGAAAGGGGGCAGGACAGGCAAAACAAAAGAGCGAAGCCGCCCCACCGGGGAGGTTTCGCTCTTACACACGGGAAAACGGACGATATGAAGAAAAGGCCGGCTCAGTCCAGCACGCCGTACTGTTCGTCGGTCACCGGCTCCAGCCACTCGTTGGAAGTCTCCTCACCGGGGACCTCCACCGCCAGATGCACAAACCAGCTGTCCCGGGCGGCACCGTGCCAGTGCTTGACCCCGGCCGGAATGATCACCACGTCGCCGGTGTGCAGTTCCCGGGCGGGCTTGCCCCATTCCTGGTACCAGCCGCGCCCGCCGGTGACCAGCAAAATCTGGCCGCCGCCGCTCTTGGCGTGATGAATGTGCCAGTTGTTGCGGCAGCCGGGCTCGAAGGTCACGTTGCCGATGGGGACCCCCTGGGTGGTGAGCATGTTCAGATAGGATGTGCCGGTGAAATACCGGGCATAGGCGGTGTTTTCGCCGCCCCGGGGAAAGACCTCGTACTCGATCTTGTTTGCCATGGTGCAGGCCTCCTTGACAGCCGTGATGTTTTGTCCTGACTGTATTGTAGACCGGCAGCCCGGCAATGTAAAATACCTGTTTTGACCGTCCCGCCATGCCTGCGGGGCATGTGCTCAGAGGTCCACGCCCAGATAGCGGCCCAGAGCAGGCAGGGCATCCCGGGCTTCCTCCCGGCCCTCGTTGATGAGAGCCAGCAGTTTGTTGGTATCCCCCTCAAAGCGGCCTACATCCACAGGGCGGCCGGGGCGCAGCACAAAGATGCGGTCCTCGTCCTCCAGCTGGTCCATCCGGTCCATCAGGGCGTTGTAGCGCATGTCCATGGTCAGCAGAGTGGCGAAAAACCGGGGATGGGAGGCGTAGAAATCGCTGTACAGATCCACCATCCGCTGGGAGGTCACCGGTTTGCGGTAGCCCTTGGCCTGGGTGGCTACCACGACGATATGCTCGTAGCCCTGCTCCAGGGCCCAGTCCAGGGGGATGGGGCAGGAGCAGCCGCCGTCCAGGTAGGGTTTGCCGTCGATCTTCACCGGCAGACTGCACAGCGGCATGGAGGCCGAGGCAATGACCGCCCGGATGAAGTCGGAGCAATGGTCCTTTTCAAAATATTCAGCACGTCCGGTGTTGACGTTGGTGGCCACCGACACCAGGCGCTGGGTACTGGCGTTGAAGGTGGCGTAGTCAAAAGGCTCCTTCTCGGCCAGGCTGCCGAAGAGATAGTGAAAGCCCACCACGCCCCGGTTGCGCAGCACAGCCAGGGGTCCTACATAGCGGGGATCGTGGCGGTAGCACAGGTTGATGCGGGCACTGCGTCCCGGCTGGCGGGCCAGATAGTTGACGGCGTTGAGACCGCCCGCCGACACGGCGGCCACGGCAGGGAAGTAGATGTCCTTTTCCATCAGGACGTCCAGGGCGCCGCTGGTGTAGCAGCCGCGGAACGCGCCGCCCTCCAGCAGCAGGACAGAATTTTTGGGAAGTTCCGGCATACAAATACCTCCAGGGAAATGACTGACAGGGAAAACAGACCTGCGAAGGACCCGTGCCCTGCCGCCGGTGTGGGCGGGGAGAGCACGGGTCGGATGATGGTGTGAAGTTTATTTCTTTTGGGGCTGGGCGCTCTGCTGAGCCTCCCAGGCGGAGACCAGCCCGGCGGCCACAGCCTCCAGGGCCTCCCGGGCGGCGTTGATCTGAGCGGTGTCGTCGGGAGTCATCTTTTCGGGCTTTTTGTGTTTCATGGCCCGTTCCAGCTGACGCTCGGCGTCCTTGATGCGGCCTTTTTCGGTGCGGTCCAGGGCTTTGCCCGCCTTGGAACCCAGGGCCGAGTTGACCCGGTAGACGGCGGATTCCCCGGCATTCACCGCCTCCAGGGCGGCTTTGCGGGCCTCGTCCTGCCCGGCGTACATGGCGGCATCCTGCATGGCCCGGCGGATCTCCTCCTCGCTGAGGTTGGAACTGCCGGTGATGGTGATGCTCTGCTCCTTGCCGGTGTCCAGGTCCCGGGCGCTGACCTTGACAATGCCGTTGGCGTCGATGTCAAAGGTGACCTCGATCTGGGGGACCCCCGCCCAGGCGCGCTTGATGCCCCGCAGGGTGAAGGTGCCCAGCAGCTTGTTGTCCCGGGCAAACTCCCGCTCGCCCTGCAGGACCTTGATCTCCACGGTGCTCTGGAAGGGGGCCGCCGTGGTGAAGATCTTGGAGAACCGGGTAGGAATGGCGGAGTTTCGATCAATGAGATGGGTGGCCACGCCGCCCACCGTCTCGATGGACAGGGTGAGGGGGGTCACGTCCAGCAGCAGCAGATCCTGCCCGCCGGACAGCATCTCGCCGCCCAGCCGTCCCGCCTGCACCGCCGCACCCAGGGCGACGCACTCGTCGGGGTTGAGGGTCTTGGAGGGCTCCAGGTCGATCATCCGCATGACCTTGGCCTGCACGGCGGGAATGCGGGTTGACCCGCCCACCAGCAGCACCTGGTCCAGGTCGTTGGCCGCCAGGCCGGCATCGCACAGGGCGTTTTTCACCGGCAGGGCGGTGCGCTCCACCAGATCGGCGGTGAGCTCATCAAACTTGGCACGGGTCAGGGAGGCCTGCAGATGCAGCGGGCCGTCGGTCCCCGTGGTGATGAACGGCAGATTGATCTCGGTGACGGTGGCGCTGGAAAGCTCTTTCTTGGCTTTCTCGGCCTCCTCCCGGATGCGCTGCATGGCCACCGTGTCGCAGGACAGGTCGATGCCGTGCTCGGCGCGGAACTGCTCGGTCAGCCAGCCGACCACCCGGGCGTCAAAGTCGTCGCCGCCCAGATGGTTGTCGCCGCAGGTGGCCAGCACCTGCACCACCCCGTCCCCGATCTGGATGAGGGAGACGTCGAAGGTGCCGCCGCCCAGATCGTAGACCATGACCTTCTGGGTGCGACCGTTGTCCAGCCCGTAGGCCAGAGCGGCGGCGGTGGGCTCGTTGATGATGCGGCGGACGTTGAGCCCCGCAATGCGGCCCGCATCCTTGGTGGCCTGGCGCTGGGCGTCATTGAAGTAGGCCGGCACGGTGATGACGGCCTCGGTGACGGGCTCGCCCAGATAGGCCTCGGCGTCGGTCTTGAGCTTCTGCAGGATCAGGGCGCTGATCTCCTGGGGGGAATACTGCCGCCCGTCGATGGAAAAGCGGGTGTCCTCCCCCATGCTGCGCTTGACGCTGCTGAGGGTCCGGCAGGCATTGGTCACCGCCTGACGCTTGGCGGGTTCGCCCACCAGACGCTCGCCGTTCTTGGCAAAAGCCACGACCGACGGGGTGGTGCGCTGTCCCTCCGCGTTGGGGATGACCACGGGTTTGCCGCCCTCGATGACCGCGACACAGCTGTTGGTTGTGCCCAGGTCGATTCCGATGATTTTGCTCATACCTGTATATCCTTTCAGACAGGAAAACGCAGCCGCGGAATGCCGGGCCGCGCAGCAAGGATTTTGTATCTTTGCATCAAATATTGTACCGCGCGGGGCGTTAAAAGTTGTTGCGAATTCGTAAACTCTATTGGAAAAATCCGTGTCCGGACGTCTTTGTCCGCCGCCCGGGGAATTCCGGCGGGAGACAGGGGCGTCCCGCGGGGGCACAGGGCAAAAGGAGAAGCGGTTTCGGTTGACGGGCGGGGGCCGGGAATGGTATAGTGGAACCGTACATTCATTTTGAGCGGCCCGGAGATCCGGCGCTGTCCTGCAATACTGTCGGCGGGCGGACGCCTGCCGGAAAGGGGACTGACATGTCACGCAAAGCAACCGTCACGCGCGAGACGCGGGAGACGAACATCACCCTGACGCTGGAGCTGGACGGCTCCGGCAAGACCGATATTGATACCGGCATCGGATTTTTCGATCACATGCTCAACGGCTTTGCGCGCCACGGCCTGTTCGACCTGACCCTGCACTGCGACGGCGACCTGGATGTGGACAGCCACCACACCATCGAGGATGTGGGCATCGTGCTGGGCACCGCCCTGCGCCAGGCCCTGGGGGACAAGGCAGGCATCGCCCGCTTCGGCAGTTGCCTGCTGCCCATGGACGAGACACTGGCCATGTGCGCGGTGGATCTGGGCGGCCGGCCCTATTTTGTCTACGATGCCACCTTTGAGACCCCGGCCTGCGGCTGCATGGACACCCAGATGGCCCGGGAGTTCTTTTACGCGGTGAGCTATTCCGCCGCCATGAACCTGCACCTCAAGGTCCTCTACGGCGAGAACGACCACCACAAACTGGAGGCCATGTTCAAGGCCTTTGCCAAGGCGCTGGATGCCGCCGCCAGCCCAGACCCCCGCATCCAGGGGGTATTGTCCACCAAGGGCGTGCTGTAAAGTTTCCCCGCGGGGCGGTGCCCCGCTTTGATCAATCTGTACCCGTATGAGAGGAGCGTCGAAAGTATGTATCAGGACATGATGGACACCATCGGCTTTGTGGCCGGCAGCGACCCCGAAGTCGCCGCCGCCATGGGGCGCGAGCTCACCCGCCAGCGCCAGAACATCGAGCTGATCGCCAGCGAGAACATTGTCTCCCCGGCGGTCATGGCTGCCATGGGCAGCGTGCTGACCAACAAGTATGCCGAGGGCTACCCCGCCCACCGCTATTACGGCGGCTGCCAGTATGTGGACGAGGTGGAGAACATCGCCATCGCCCGCGCCTGCGAGCTGTTCGGCGCCAAGTACGCCAACGTCCAGCCCCACTCGGGCGCGCAGGCCAACCTGGCCGTCTACTTTGCCCTGCTCAATGTGGGGGACACCGTCATGGGCATGGATCTGTCCCAGGGCGGTCACCTGACCCACGGCTCCCCTGTGAACATGAGCGGCAAGAACTACAACTTCGTGGCCTACGGCGTGGATGAAAACGGATTCATCGACTACGACGCCCTGGCCAAGCAGGTCAACAAGGTCCGGCCCAAGCTGCTGGTGGCGGGCGCCTCCGCCTATCCCCGGGCCATCGACTTTGCCCGTCTGGCCGAGATCGCCCACGGCTACGGCGCCATGCTCATGGTGGATATGGCCCACATTGCCGGCCTGGTGGCAGGCGGCCAGCACCAGAACCCGGTGCCCTACGCCGATGTGGTCACCACCACCACCCACAAGACGCTGCGCGGACCCCGCGGCGGCCTGATCCTCACCAACAACGAGTACCTGGCCAAGCGCATCAACTCGGCCATCTTCCCGGGCACCCAGGGCGGCCCGCTGGAGCACATCATCGCCGCCAAGGCGGTCTGCTTCGGGGAGGCCCTCAAGCCCGAGTTCAAGGATTATGCCCGCCGCATTGTGGAGAATGCCCAGGCCATGGCGGACGAACTCACCGCCCGTGGCGTCAAGCTGGTCTCCGGCGGCACCGGCAACCACCTCATGCTCATCGATCTGTCCGATGTGGACTGCACCGGCAAGGAGCTGGAGCACAACCTGGACGAGGTGCACATCACCGCCAACAAGAACACCGTCCCCGGCGAAAAGCGCAGCCCCTTCGTCACCAGCGGCGTCCGCGTGGGCACGCCTGCCGTGACCACCCGCGGCATGGGCCCCGACGAGATGAAGGTCATTGCCGACTGCATTGCCGACTGTATCTTCGACTTTGCCGGCAAGAAGGAGGAGGTCGCTGCCCGGGTGGCCGACCTGGTGGAACGCTTCCCTCTGTATCAGTAAGGACCCTTTGCGCATAGACTGTGCTGGAATGGCACGGCGGCGACCCGTACCGGGCCGCCGCCATGCCATCCTTTTTGGGGAAAGGAGCTGACTTTTCATGCCCAGCACAGCGCAGCCTCCGTATTGGGGCAAACTTTTACGCAGCGGTTCCCGGGGCCCCGACGTGGCCCTGGTGCAGACCTGGCTCAACAGAGCCCGCCGCCGGTGGACGGCCATCCGCCCGGTGGTGGTGGACGGCCGCTACGGCAGCGGCACCGCCACGGCGGTCAAGACCTTCCAGATGGTGGCGGGGCTTCACAGCGACGGCGAGGTAGGCCAGGAAACCTGGGACGGGCTGTACCAGGCGGCCGCCGGACAGTCCACGCCGGATAATGTCTACCCGGGCATTCCTCTGCGCATGGGGCAGAGCGGTGCCACCGTCAAGAGCGCCCAGGAGAAGCTTCAGGCTCTGGTGACCGGCCTGGAGGCGGACGGCGATTTCGGCGAAAAGACCAAAGAAGCGGTGCGCGCCTACCAGACGGTGGAGGGCCTTGCCGAGGACGGCATCATCGGACGCCGGACCTGGAACGATCTGTTCGGCCTGTGACCGGCAGGGGAAACACCTGACTGAAATTTGCGTCTGAGCGAAGAAAACAAAAGGAAAACCCGCGCCGGGACGCCTGCGGCACAGGGGCCCCGGCGCCTGTTTTGTCCCCGGCGGAGGGACAGGCCCCGGCGGGATACAAATGTGAAAGTTTTGGGGGCGCCCCTGCGGAGGAGACCCGCGGGAACCCGCATGGCACCGCAGGATGCAGGGACCTGCGCCAAAATTTGGCCGGTGAAAACGTCAGGTTGTCGAATTGACAGTGCTGTAAATAAGTTGTAAACTATAAATTACGTTGATCCGATGAGGGATCTGTGCGGCCAATGCCGCAGCAACAGTTCTTACGAAAGGAAGTACCGCCGCCCATGCACAAACGACTGCTTGCATTGTTTCTGGCACTTTGCCTGATGTTTGCCGCAGTACCGGCCGCCTTTGCTGAAGACCTGCGTTCAATGAATGAATTTTACGCAAAGCAGCAGACCAGTTCCACCTGCACGCTGGCGTCGGCGGCCATGATGATGCGCCGCCGTGCTTACTTAGATGGCCTTGATAACTGGGATTCCATCACCGAGTCCAGCCTGCGCCGCGTGGCGTGGAGCTATGTGGGCCTGTCCCATGACTTCTCCATGCTGGGCATCGAGGTCCAGCACGCCTACTTTGACAAGAATGAGAGTGTGGAGGATCAGCTGATCTCCCTGCTCCGCGAACACCCCGAGGGCATTGTGGTATACAACCGCAGCGTGCCCCACGCCATTCTGGTGACGGACTATACCGGCGGTGTCTTCTACTGCGCCGACCCGTCCACCGCGGCGTCGTCCGGGCGCATTCCGGTCTCCTCGGCCACCATCTCCATCTCGGGGGCGGCGTCCTACTGGTTCGTTGCCAGCGACATCAACCGCTCCAGCGGCCTCGGCCCGGCCCTGACCGCCACGGCGGCAGCCTATCCCACCCGCCTGCACACCGGGGACAGCTTCACCCCCTCCGGTACCATCACCTCCCCGGGCAACATCACCCGGGTCAGCCTGACCGTCATGACCGACAGCGGCAACATTGTCCAGACCGCTACCGCCCAGCCCGGCACGCCCACCTATGATCTGGCAGGCCTGGCCGATCAGCTCTCCTTCGAGAGCCTCTCCGCCGGCCAGTATACCTTCCTGCTGACGGCTGACGACGACTTCGGCGGACGGCTGAATCTCAAGAAGACGATGCTGGTTTCCGGCAGTGAGACCTCCCTTGCCAGCTATTCCGGCACGGTGCCCACCCTGTCCAACATCAACGCCATCAACCTGACGGAAGAAGGCTTCGACATTGAGTCGACGGCCAAGGATTCGGACGATCAGGTCACTATGGTCACCTTCTCGGCCTGGGCCGACGGCGAGCAGTTCGCCCAGAGCCTGCTGGGCCAGCAGGGTCCCGACGATACCTACACCGTCCACATCGACGCAGAGTCGGTGGCTCTCGGCATCGACAGCTTCCTCATCAACATCACGGCCATCGACCGCGACGGCAACTCTGCCCGCGGCACCCTGATGGTCAAGGTGAGCGCAGAGGATTCCTCCGACGAGGATCAGCTCAACCTGACCGCAGACCAGCGCCTGATGATGTGATCACCATTGCATAACAAAACCGGTCCGGCAATCTGCCGGACCGGTTTTTGTTATGCGTTTTGTGCGGCGGCCGGGCCCCGGGCCCTGCGGCTGCTGCCGTCGGGAAGTTACACCAGCACGTCCTTGATGAGCAAAGACAGTCCGCCGGTGGCGGTGTGGATGAACTCCACCGCCTCGTCGCTGCTGCACAGCTCGGCCGGAATCTTGATCTCAATGCCGCTCTCGGTGCGGAAACTGCGGCTGGCCATCTTGCGCATGCGGGCGGGGGAGACGGTGACCCGGTCATCCTCGGCCACGCCGGTCTCGGCCAGGGCCTGCTCAAACTTGGGGGCGGCCAGGGGATAGCACTCCCGCATGCGGGCGCGCACATCCTCCACGGCAATGGTGTTGTCCACCGCCTGGTTGCAGACCATCAGGTCCACCGCCGTCTCGGTGCCGCCGTCAAAGGGAGGCACGTCGTCCAGGGATTCCGGCTCGGGGTAGGCTTCCCGCACTGCGGCGGCGGCAGTCTCGCACACAGCCTTGAGCTTGGCCTTTTCGGGCATGGCCTGGACGCAGCCGAACACCCGTCCCGACAGGTAGTAGTCCTTTTTGCCGTCCATGTCGTAGCGCTTTTCGATCAGGCGGATGCGCATGGCTGCCAGATCAATGAGGGCGGCCTCGTCGGCTTTGGGATTGCCGGGCAGCAGGGTGCGCTGTGGCGTCATGCCGGAGTACTGGGCGTTGCCCAGGGTGCGGGTCTGATGGGTGTAGCCGGGGCGGTAGTTGAGCTTGAGCACCCCCAGATAGGGCACCCCGCCCACGGTGAAATCCGCCACCGCCAGATCCCCCGCGGGGATGGACGGATACTGGAGCATCTGCTCAAAAATGACCCCCGCAATGCGGCGGGACAGGTCGATGAAATCCTGGTTGGCGGAAAGCTCCTGGGCGAAGGCGGAGTCGGGCAGAAACTCACACATGCGACCATCGTCGGCGGCAAAAGCCTTTTCCAGGCAGGCGGTGAAATATTCGGTCAGGTCGGCGTCCAGATCGGTCTCCCGGTCGGACAGAAGCGGCTCGGAAGCGCCGGTGTCCAGAATGTGATAGACGACCCGTTTGATGTTCAGTTCCATGGTACAGTTCTCCTTTGGCGGCGGCAGCCGGATCTGCCCGCAGCGCGGGACAGGCCCGGCAGGCGTATTTATCAGTATAGCACATTTTGCCGTTTTTGGGTATAACGGCGGGCTTTCTGCATACAATGAAAGCAACACATCCGCCGTGCTTCATCCGCGGCGGCAAAGGAGGAACCCGCAATGCAAGAAAGCAAACAGCAACGCGATGCCGTCCCGCAGTCCCCGCAGACACCCTGCGCCGGCGAGGGCTGTTATCTCCGCCGGACGGTGCCGTCCCGCCAGCAGGCGGCCCGCGCCTACCTCAAGGGCCAGGTCCCCGGTGTGCAGCAGAGCTATGCCCCCAACGCCCATCCCAGCGAGAAGGAAGGCTGGGTGGAGGACGACGAGACGGTGGAACGCCTCGTCCGCTGGCGGGAGGAAGCTCCCTACGGCTGACGGAAAAGCGCCGCCCCGCAGACAGGCTGTTATGCCTCTGCGGGGCGGCGCTTTGTATTTTTTCACAAGGGGTCATTCGGCGGGCGGATTGATGCTGTGGATGACCGAGACCATCTCGTCGGTGCTGGGAAATACCATGGCGATAAAGTCGTTTTCATCCTCGTAGACCACATTGGCGTGCTGAGGCAATTCCTCCAGCCCCATGGAATAGAGCTCACCGTAGTTGGATACGAGGAACACCTCTCCCTGGGGGAGCTGGGCATGGTCCGCCCGCTGCAGCCACTCAGTGGCCGACGGGGCGCCGTAATCGGGGACGACCCACACTTCCAGCTGGCCGGAAGACCATTCGGTCATGACGTTGCCGTTCCAGAAGGAGGCATACCCGTTGGTATACCCCTTCTCGGTCAGAAAGTCACAGACGGGTTTCAGGTTGGGATCGGCGCGGTAGGGTTCCTCCAGAAAGTGGGAGACAGTGCCGATGCTGGTACAGACAAAGCAGAGGCAGCACGCCGCGGCAGCCGCCCTGCGTGCTGCGGGCAGGCGGAAGGTTTCGGTCTCGCCCTCCAGCTGCAGCACAGGGAGGACAAAGGGAACGACCGTCAGCCAGTAGGAGGCGTTGATGCTGCCCGGGTCTCCCGTGCAGGCAAAGATGAGCCCCTGGACGATCAGGATGGAGGCAAACAGCAAAACGGCAAACAGGGGAAGGGTGGGGAGCTTTTGCCAGCGCAGCAGCAGGCGGAACAGTGAGACGACGATCGCCCCCGCGATGAGCAGGCCGAAAGCCCCCAGGATCCCGTTCAGCGACAGAAGGGGAATGCTGTTCTGCATCAGCGAATCGGTGGGATAGCCGAACAGGCTGAGAAAATCCGTCCATTTGCCCAGCAGGGCGTCAAAATCCAGGACGCTCCAGGTGCGGTCGTTGAAGTTGAAGAAATGATGGCTCCGGGCCAGGACGGTGCTGTTGACCAGGTACCCGGCCCCGGCGACTGCCAGGGAGAGAACAGACAGGAGCAGCAGCCGGATGGCCGAATAGGGCCGCTTGTACGGGGCGCGGTGCAGCCGGAGAACAAGAACGACACCTGCCGCAAGCAGGGCGGGCAGATAGAAGCCCATCAGCCCCTTGAGACCGTTGAGCCCCGATGCGCCGCAGGAGAACAGCAAAAGAAGAACCTGCAGGATTCTCCGCACGGGGGGCGCCGGACGGACCAGGTGCAGCATGGCGCCGCAGCTCAGCATGACCAGCAGGGCGTGGGGCAGATAATACCCGCCGAAGGAGACATACCAGAAATACCAGGTGCCGAAAGGGCACATGAGGGCGGCGGCGCCCCAGGCTCCGCAGTCCCGCAGGCCCAGCCCGTGGCCGATGTACAGGTACGCCAGGACAAAGACCAGCAGCCACAGGGCCTGGGAAAACATCCGCGCAGCAAACCAGTCGCCGGAAAAGAGCAGCAGTCCCAGCCGCTGGAAAATCTGCAGATAAAACACCCGCAGCTCAGTGGAGTACCACCAGTTGGTGGACAGCAGACCGCCCTCCTGGTTGAGCAGGTCGGCCAGCACCATCTCGCTGGACATGTCGCTGTCAATGTAGCCGCGGCAGCACAGGCACATCACCAGCATGGTGCCGATGTAGGCGGCAGCCAGCCAGGCCCAGGGAAAAAGACGGAACAGGCTGCGCTTTGAAAGCGCGGAGCGGCCGGCTGTTTTTGGTGCTACCATGATCTGTTGGGGCATTGGCCTCACCTCTTCTGAATCTCTCAAACATCCTCATTATAGCAATCCGGCGGGGGATTTGTAAATAAATGTAAAAAATTGCCCGTCGCAGAAAAGCCCCGCCGTGCCGGATTTTGGACAGGCGCGCGCGGACGGAGGGCGCAAAGAGGCGATACAGGCAAAAAAGTACGTCCGGGAAGGGACTTTACACAGATTTTACAAATACTTTACGACGTTTTGGTGTCCCTGCGGGCCATTCCTCCATTATAATAGATAACGGTATCTTGCGGTTTTTGAAACCGCATCGCCGCACGGCGGCGTCGAAAATTGGAAAATAAGAGAGAATGGAAGTGTACCCAGGTATGAGCGTGTTCAACGTCTTTACACTGCTGGGCGGCCTTGCCTTGTTCCTGTACGGCATGGACGTCATGGGCAAATCCCTCGAACAGATCGCAGGCGGCAAGCTGCAGGGCATCCTGAGCAAAATGACCGCGTCCCCTGTGCGCGGCCTTCTGCTGGGCCTGGTGGTGACGGCTGTCATCCAGTCGTCCAGCGCCACCACCGTCATGGCGGTGGGCTTTGTCAACTCCGGTCTCATGCAGCTGCATCAGGCCATCGGCGTCATCATGGGCGCCAACATCGGCACCACCGTCACCGCCTGGCTGCTGTCCCTCACCGGCCTGCAGGGAGACAGCTTCTTCATCCAGATGCTCAGCCCCAACGCCTGGGCCCCTCTGCTGGGCTTTGTGGGCGCGGCCATGTATCTCTTCGGCAAGGAGCGCAAAAAGTCCATCGGCACCATCTTCCTGGGCTTTGCCGTCCTCATGACCGGCATGGACCTCATGTCCAACTCCATGTCCCCTCTGGCCGAGGAGCCCTGGTTCGCGGATCTGTTCCTCGCCTTCTCCAACCCGGTGCTGGGCGTGCTGGTGGGTGCGCTGCTCACTGCCGTCATCCAGTCCAGCTCCGCCTCGGTGGGCATTCTGCAGGCACTGTGCATGACGGGCGCCGTCTCTTACAGCTCGGCCCTGCCCATCATCATGGGCCAGAACATCGGCACCACCGTCACCGCCATAATCGCCTCGGCCGGCGCCAACAAGAACGCCCGCCGTACCGCTTTCGTGCACCTGTATTTCAACGTCATCGGCACCGTCATCTTCCTGACCGGGTTCTATCTGCTCAACGCCATCTTCCAGTTCCCGTTCTACCATGAGACGGCCACCACTTTCGGCATTGCCATCATCCACACCACCTTCAACGTGGTCACCACGGCGGCTCTGCTGCCCTTCAACCGTGTGCTGGAGCGGCTGGCCATCCTCACCGTCCCCGACGGCAAGGATGCCTCCCCCGAGCAGACCACATTGCTGGACGAGCGTCTGCTCTCCACCCCTTCTGTGGCGGTGGGCCGTGCCGTCCTGACCGGCGGCGATATGGCCGAGATCTGCCGCACCGCCCTGCTGCAGGCCATGTCCACCACCCGCAAGTGGGATGACACCATCGCTGACGAGGTCCTGCGCAAGGAGGAGGCCGTCGACCATTACGAGGACGTGCTGGGCACCTACCTGGTCAAGCTGTCGGGCAAGTCCCTCTCCCGGGAGGACAACCGTGCCATCAACACACTGCTGCACACCATCGGTGACTTTGAGCGCATCTCCGACCACTCGGTCAATCTGATCGAGACTGCCCGGGAGATCCGGGACAAGAATGTCCAGTTCAGCCACGAGGCCATCGAGGACCTGAACGTGCTGGAAGCTGCCGTGCAGGATATCGTCAACCGCACGGTGGATGATTTCCAGAAAGGCGACTGCTATGCCGCAGCCAAGATCGAGCCGCTGGAGCAGGTGGTGGACGGTCTGGTCCGGGAGGTCAAGACCCGTCATATTGCCCGCCTGCAGGCGGGTGTCTGCACCATCGAGTACGGCTTTGTGCTGGATGACCTGCTGACCAACTACGAGCGCATTGCCGACCACTGCTCCAACATTGCGGTGGCCATGATCGAGGTGGCCGAGGACAAGTTCGATACCCACGAATACCTGAACTATGTCAAGAGCGGCGCCAGCGAAAAATTTGAACATCGTTACGAGCGTTACCGCGGCCGTTACACCTTCCCGCCGGAGGAAGCGGCCCCCGTGTCTGTGGGCACGCCTGCGGGCAACGCGGCGGACTGACCCTGCCTGCCCAGTCCGCCGGAAGGGAGAAATCATCAATGATCTATATTGTGGAGGACGACGCCAGCATACGGGAGCTGGAGCAGTACGCCCTGCAGACCAACGATTTTGAAGTCCAGGGCTTTGCCGACGGCAAAAGCTTCTGGAACGCGGTCCATGAGCGGTTGCCCGAGCTGGTGATCCTGGACGTCATGCTGCCCGACGAGGACGGCTATGCCATTTTGTCCCGCCTGCGGGAGGATGCGGCCACCCGCACCATTCCCGTCATCATGGTGACGGCCAAGACCAGTGAGATCGACGTGGTGCGCGGGCTGGACCATGGTGCCGACGATTATATCAGCAAACCCTTCGGTGTGCTGGAATTCATCAGCCGGGTCAAGGCGGTGCTGCGCCGCACGGCGGCGGACGCACCGTCCGCGGCGGGGGTGCTGCGCTTTGACCAGATCGTCATGAACGATCTGTCCCGCACCGTCACGGCTGCGGGGGTGCCGGTGGAGCTGACCTTCAAGGAATATTCGCTGCTGCACTATTTTCTCGAGCATCCGGGGGAGGTCCTCGCCCGGGAGCGCATCATGAAAGCGGTCTGGGACACCAACGACCTGCTGGAATCGCGCACCATCGACATGCATGTACGTACCCTGCGCCAGAAACTGGGCAAGGCGGGGGACGTCATCCGCACGGTGCGCAAGGTGGGCTACAAGCTGTCCAGCCGCGACGCGGAGGCCGGCGATGAAACAGCCTGAGAGTATGGCCCGGCGGATCCGGCGCGCCATTGTGCTGGTGGGAGTGATCTGCGTCACCCTGACGGCCCTGGGCACGGCGGTGCTGTTCCAGCGGGCCTTCGGCAACCAGCTGGACCGGGACCTGGAACGCACGGCGGCTGCCATCGCTGAGGGCTACCGCATCCAGGGCGGCGGCGCGCTGGACGGCTATCTGGATGAGGGGGATTCCCTGCGCCTCACCCTCATTGACCCCGACGGCAACGTGCTGTACGACAGCACCGGTACCGCCGACATGGAAAATCACCTGGACCGCCCCGAAGTCCGGCAGGCGCTGGACAGCGGCCGGGGTTCCGACACCCGCCACAGCCGCACCCTGGGCTATGAGACGCATTATTATGCCATCCGCCTGTCGGACGGCAACGTCCTGCGCCTGGCCGACGATACGGGGGATCTGTGGTCGGCCTACAACCGGGCGCTGCCCCTTCTCATCGTGGGAGTGGTGCTGGTGCTGGCGCTGGGCGCCCTGCTGGCCTGGCTTCTGACCCGGGCGTTGGTGCGTCCCATCACCCGCATGGCGGAACACCTGGACAGCATCGAGGCCGAGGTCCCCTATGAGGAACTGGCCCTGCTGGCCCACACGGTGCAGTCCGACCGCAAGCTGCGGGAGGACAACGAGGCCATCCGGCGGGAGTTCACCGCCAACGTCAGCCACGAACTCAAGACCCCGCTGACCAGCATTTCCGGCTATGCCGAGCTGATGGAAAACGGCATGGCCAAGAGCGAGGATGTGCCGGTGTTTGCCCAGCGCATCCACAAGGAAGCCAGCCGGATGATCACCCTGGTCACCGACATCCTGCAGCTGTCCGAGCTGGACGGCATGCGGGACAGCAAGGAAAAATCCTTTGAGCCGGAGCCGGTGGATCTGGCGGCCATCACACGAGACACCTGCGTCAACATGACCATGAACGCCCGCAAGGCCTATGTGACCCTGCAGTACAAGGCGGAGCCCGCCAGCCTCATGGGCAGCCGGGATCTGCTGTCCGAACTGGTTACCAATCTGTGCGACAACGCCATCCGCTACAACCGCCCCGGCGGCCATGTCACCCTGTACAGCGGCACCGACGGCGACGGATGCCCCTACTTTGCGGTGGAGGACAACGGCATCGGCATCCCCCAGGATGCCCAGGCCCGGGTGTTCGAGCGGTTCTACCGCGTGGACAAGAGCCGCAGCAAGGCCACCGGCGGTACGGGACTGGGGCTTGCCATTGTTAAGCACATTGCCATGCTTCACGGCGCCCGCATCGACCTCAAGAGCCAGGTGGGCACCGGTACCACCATCCGGGTGACCTTTCCCAAACCCTGACATCTGATCCAGCAAGGCGGTCTGCCCCGGCAGGGGCAGGCCGCCTTTTGGCGTCCTGCCATCCCGGGCGGAAAGCATGGAACGCCCTTTCCCCGCATAGGCTTTTCCAGAGAGACGGGAGGGGAAAGGCCATGCACAGAGGGGGAAACAATCTGCGCCGGGCGGGGGCCATCGTTGCCTGCCTGATCGGGGCGGGCTTTGCCAGCGGCCAGGAGGTGGTGCAGTTCTTTTCCCTTTACGGCGGGCTGCGGGGCGCGCTGGGGGCCTTGCTTGCCTGTCTGGTGCTGGCCGCCGCCTGTGCCTGGATGCTGGGGGATGCCTCCGGCGGGCCGGTGTTTGTGCGCTGGTGCGGCCGTCCGGCGGGGGCGCTGCTGCAGGGGGCGGCACCGGTGTTTCTGTTCGGGGTGTACGCAGTCATGCTGTCGGGGGCGGGGGCCATGCTGGAGACGGCGTCCGGCCTGCCCGCCTGGGTGGGGCGCACCTTCCTGCTGGCGGCCACTCTGGCTACCGTGTGGGGCGGCCTGACCCGGATGACCGAACTGCTGGGCAGGCTGGGCCCCCTCATTGCCCTGTTCGCGGTGGCGACGGGCGCTGCGGCGCTGGTATGGGGACCGCGCACCCCGCAGGCCCGGCCCGCCCTGTTGCCCCCTGTCCGCAGCTGGTGGATGGCGGCTTTGCTCTATGCCGGGTACAACTTTTACCTGCTGGTGCCTTTTTTGCAGGGGATGGGGCAGACTGTAAAGAGGAGGGGAGAGGCTGCCCGGACGGCGCTGGCTGCCTGCGGCATCTTCGGCGCGGCACTGCTGCTGCTCCACGGCGGGCTTACCCTCTGCCCCGGGACGATGACAAGCCCTGCCCCGGCGGTGGCGCTGGCGGCGGAACTGTGGCCGCAGGCGGCCTGGGCGGCGTTGCCGGTGCTGCTGGCGGGGGTCTACACCACCGCAGCGCCTCTGCTGTTCGGCGTCTCGGGCAGCCTGGGCGGCAGCCGGAAAGCGATGCTGGGGGCAGCGCTGGCGGGATGGGCCTGCTCCGCCCTGCCCTTTGACCGGCTGGTGGGGGGATTCTTTCCGGTGATCGGATGGTTCGGCCTGGCCATGATCGCCTGCCGTGCTGTGACGGGAGCAGGGCATCTGCTGCGCTGTTTTCTTTCCCGGGAGGAACCGTCCGCCCAGGGAAACGGAGGCGCCCCGCGGCGGACACGGCAGGATACAGGGTGGAAATGCTTGTAAAAATCCCGCGCCCGGCTTTACAAATCGCCCCAAAGCAAGTAGAATAAAGAAAATAATGACAGCACGGTTACAGGCCCCCGGCGGGGCGGGACCTGCAAAAAACGATCCAGAAAGAAGAGAGGACTGTCCATGAAGCGTAATTTCCTTTGTATCCTGGCGGTTTTGTCGGCATGCACGATGCTGTTCTCCGCATGCAAAAAGACCGAGACGACCTCTGAGCCGACATCCCAGCCGACCCAGCAGCAGGAGGAAGTGGCCGAGCCCACTCCCACCCCGGAGCCCTACGAGGCCAATGTCCTGACCGGCGAGCCCAAGGGCGACGACTATCCCGAGGGCCAGCGCATCACGGCGGTCATGGTCAACAACATCACCGTGGCCCGTCCCCAGCGCGGCCTGTCCCGGGCACAGATGCTCTTCGAGATCAAGGTGGAGGGCGGCATCACCCGCTTCATGCCCCTGTTCAACGACTACAAGGATATTGAGGAGCTCGGACCCGTCCGCTCCGGCCGTGACCAGTTCTTCCAGCTGATCCTGCCCTGGCAGGCGCTGTATATCCATGAGGGCGAGAGCGTCTTCATGACCGAGTACGCCAAGAACTATGAGTACGGCCTGCTCAACAACACCGACGCCGCCAACGGCTACCGCGACTATGACCGCGTCAACTGGCAGGGCCTGAGCTACGGCAACGGTCTGGCGCTGGAGCACACCATGTACACCAGCGGCGAGAATATCGGCAAGTATATTGAGAACAACGACGTCGATATGAACCGCACCTACAACTCCACCTTCTTCAACTTTGTGGACTACCGCGACGAGAACCCTGTCCGTGACCTGACCAACAGCCCGGACAGCGCCTACAGTGACAAGTACGGCCCGGTGGTTTCTGACGGCGAGTATGTGGCCATCACCCACAGCGCCAGCTACAAGACCCGCTTCCTGTACGATGAGGGCACCACCACCTACAAGATGCAGCAGTACTACTCCACCGACGGTTCCTGGCGGGACACCATCGATGAGGAATACGACCAGCAGCTGGCTTTCACCAACCTGATCATCCTCTACACCGACTTCCAGGCCTACCCCGGCGACAGCCATGACATCCAGGATGTGGAGTACGGCAACGGCGGCATCGGCTATTACTGCTACGGCGGCAAGATCGAGAAGATCTACTGGCAGAAGGGCACCCCGCTGGAGGCCCTGCGCCTGTACTACCTGACCGAGGACGGCCAGTGCAGCGATCAGCAGCTGCCCGTCAACATCGGCAAGAGCTACGTCACCATCGTGGACGTGGACGAGGCCGTCAATCTGCAGACCGGCACGCTGGCGGATTTCGATTTGAACAAGAGCGATGCAGCCACCACCGAGCAGGTCGTGGATGAGGAAGCGGTGGAAGCCGGCGAGGGCTCTACCGATTCTGTCAGCGATTACGTTGACTGATCACGCAATCTGAAAAGGGAACCGCCAGGGGCCGCATGCCGGCCGTTGGCGGATTCCCCTTTTTGCATTTTCCGGGCAGGTGCGAAACCGGTCGAATCCATGCCCTGCCCAAAACCCAAGCGAGGTAATTTGTGATGAGACGATTCCCGGCCGCTGTGCTGGCGGCAACTCTGGCGCTGTCCCTGGCGGGATGCAGCTTTTTCGGCGGGGAGCCCTCCTCCGCAACCCCGGAGACTTCCCCCACCGCAACGCCCGAACCCACCCCCACGCCGGTGCCCGGCATCAACATGCTCACCGGGGAGGAGGACCCTGACGGCAGCCTGCGGGGCAAGCGCCCGGTGGCGGTGCAGATCCGCACCGGGGACGGCACCCTGCCCCAGTGGGGGATCGCCCGGGCCGATCTGGTCATCGAGGGCGTGACCGAGGGCAGCACCGCCGGAATGCTGGCGGTGTTCCCCAGTGTGGACTCCATCAGCAAGGCAGGCCCTGTGGCGCCCGGCCGGGACCTGATGCTTCAGTTTGCCCTGCCGCTCAATGCCATTCCGGTGCATATCGACAAGAACGTCTACGCCTACAACCTGCTCAATGTGCTGAGCTATCAGGATGTGGACGGCTACCACACCGGCACCGCCGCCTTTGCCTTTGACGCCGACCGTCAGGCCAGCGGCTACCGGGAGGAAAACTGCTGGTATACCACCGGGGACCTCATCCAGGGAGGCCTCGGCCTCTACGGCACCTCCGCCGAGGGGGACACCATCCAGCTGTTTGATTTCGGCCAGCGCCCCGATCCGGAGACCCGCAACGCCACCGAGCTGCACATCACCTTCTCGGACGGCGACACCGAGGGGTTCTATTACTCGGTGAACGACGGCGTCTACTTCAAGACCAACACCGACGGTTCCGAGGCCATGGATGCCGACGCAGGCCAGCAGGCGGCCTTCACCAATGTGTTTGTGCTGTATGCTTCCTCCGGCGTCAAGGATGACGGCTATACCCGCCAGTATGATCTGTCCGGCGGCACCGGCCTCTACCTGACCAGGGGCGGCTGGCAGGAGATCCGCTGGACCAAGGGGGATGCCACCGCGCCGCTGGTACTCACCGACCTGGAGGGCAACAGCCTGACCGTCAACCGCGGCAAGAGCTTCATCGGCATCTGGGGCGGCTACTACGGCCAGGCCCTGCGCGTCGTGGCCGAGGACGGAACCGAGCAGGCCCTGCCCGCCAAGCCCGCCCTGCTGGAGTCCGGCATCAGCGATGAGGCCGCGGCCCAGGCCAAGCAGGACTACGATGCCTACCAGGCCCAGCTGGCTGCCCAGATGCAGCCGGAGAGCGATTCCGCCGGGGAAGGGGATACGGCCTCCTCCGAAGGCTGATCCCCGCGATCGATACAAACCCTACAGCAAAGCCCCGCTCCCCATTGGGGGAGCGGGGCTTTTTGCAGCTTTTGGGTTTGCAGCAGGGCGGTTCCGGGAAAATTAGGAGAAGCGTCCTGCCTCAGTCCTCGGCCTCCTCCACGCCGTCCAGATAGCCTTCCGGCACTACGTCGAAGGCCTCCACCAGCTTGTCGCGCATCCACATCTCGGCGTCGCAGCGCACCGAGTAGCCTGCGCCGGGATCGGTCATCCATTCCTCCGGCTTGCGCTGGGGCAGGGCGTGCTGGGCCAGCATGCTCATGATGACGCCGCCGTGGGTGATGCAGGCGGCCTCCTCGGTGTGGGTCCTGAACATATACTCAAACAGTTTCATCAGCATTTCGCCGGTGCGGCGGTAGAAGGCCGCCCGGTCCTCGGCTCCCTCGGGCACATCGTGGCTGGTGGGGTCCATCCATTTGGCAAAGGCGGGGTCCTTGACCAGCTCGTTGAGGGGGCGGTTTTCAAACACGCCGAAAGCCATCTCCCGCAGGTCCTGCAGCTCGATCACCTTCACGCCGGGGAAGAGGATCTCCGCCGTCTCCAGCGCACGGCGCATGGGGGACGAAAAGACCAGGGGGACCTGGGGATAGGCAAACTGCCGCTTGAGGTCCGCAAGCTGAGCGCGGCCCTGGTCACACAGGGGCAGGTCGGTGCCGCTGCCGATGTAGCGGCCGTCCAGGTTGCCGGCCGTCAGGCCGTGGCGGATCAGATGCAGTTTGTAGTATTTCAAGATGGTTCCTCCTTGTACAGCAAGAGCGGCGGCGCCGGCAGAATGCCCGCAGAACGGGGGATCCGGCACCGGTAAATTATTACAATTTTATTACAAAATAAAAAGAGGATTTACTGGATAATTTTTCCGGGTACAATATTTGCACACGCAGTGCCGCGTATATGTCTATATCTTGTCCCACTTTTTATCAAACCGTCAAACTGTCAAAAACGGGTGTCAAAACTTGGCGGTTTTTGTATTTACAAAATGTTTTTGCAAAGATATAATGTACAGCACGTAGAACAAATTCGGGCACGGCCGTATTGCGCCCATGCGGAGGGCGCGGCGCAACAGCTGCCCGGGCAAGGACGGCAGGAAATCATGGCGATGGAATTCAATCGCATCATCACGTTGCTGCGGAAAGAACGCGGGATCACCCAAAAGCAGGCGGCACAGGACCTGGGAATTTCTCAGGCCCAGCTTTCCCATTACGAAAAGGGAATCCGGGAGTGCGGCCTGGAATTTGTGGTGCAGGTGGCGGACTATTACAACGTGTCCTGTGATTATCTGCTGGGCCGCAGCGCCGAGCGCAGCGGTCAGACCATCCGGGTGGAGGATCTGCCGGACACGGCGTCTCCCACCGACAGCATCTATCGCGGCAGCGTCCTGCCCGTCATGTACAAAAAGCTGATCGAGAATTCCCTGGATATCCTGTTTGACAAGCTGGCCGTCTGCAAGGACAAGGACCTTGTCACGGCGGTCAGCAACTATCTGATGCTGGCGGTCTACCGGATGTTCCGCCACCTGTATCAGGCATCGCCCAAGAATGTGGCCAGCATGTTCCGGGTCAGCCGGGCGCGCTGGCAGGGCTATACCGACGCCGCCATGCATGCGGCGGAAGGCGACCTGCTGGCCCAGCTTTCGGGGGAGGACGGTGCCCAGGCGGCCCGGGCAGCTTCGCAGCTGGATATGACCACCACCAGCCTGACCACCGATTATCCCCGCCACGCCACCAGCCTGCTCAACCTCATCAAGAACAGCGAGGAAGCCGTCCGCAGCCTGCAGCGCTGAGAGAGACGGGACCAGTCCGCCGTACAGTTCGCACCGCACGACAACCCATAGGGGGAGCCGTGCGGTGATTTTTTGTATTACAGCAGGCTGATGGCCTTGCGGCAGGCCGCACAGATGTGCTGGCCGCGGAACTCCACCGTGTCGGTGGTGACCTCCCCGCAGAAGTCGCAGCTTCCGGCGGGACGGTACTTGCGCAGGATGATGGCGTTGCCCTCGGTAAAGATCTCGAGGGGGGTATCGGTGCCGATGCCGAAGCTCTTGCGCAGCTCCTTGGGCAGTACGATGCGCCCCAGATTGTCGGTATTGCGGATGATACCGGTGGATTTCATGGATGTGACCTTCCTTTCCCTCTGTGCATCGGGTCGGGGGATTCGATGCATCGCCAAATATACGGGCCTTTCGACGGAAAAGCCCCAACTTCTTGTGGATAGTATACGATTTCTTGACAAAAATGTCAATATTTGGAAGATGTGGATTTTTTGAACATTTTGTGACAATTTCAGACCGGGCCGACGGGGGAGAGAATATCCCGCTTTGCATTTGCAGCCGTTTGCGGTATACTGAAGGAAACGCATTGCCGGAAAAGATCCGCCCGGATACCGCGCCGCAATCGGCCGAACCGGGCGCAAAATGAGCCGAGGAGGTAATCCCATGCAGTATTCCATTGAAAATGAGTTTATCCGTCTGACTGTTGAGAGCAAGGGCGCCGAGGTGTACAGCGTCGTCAACAAGCACACCGGGGCCGAGATGCTCTGGAACGGCGACCCGTCCGTCTGGCCGCGCCGGGCCCCCATCTTGTTCCCCTACACCGGCAAGCTGACCGGCGGCAAGATGATTGCCAAGGGACTGGAGTATCAGGGTCCGCAGCATGGCTTTGCCCGGGATGTGGAGCACACCCTGGTCCGCCATACCGACGACGTGCTGGAGTTTGAGCTTCATGCCGACAGCCAGACGCTGCCCATCTGGCCCTACGCCTTTGTGCTGCGCTCCACCTTCACGCTGGAGGAGCGCACCGTCCACCACAAGCTGACGGTGGAAAACCCCGTGGAGCCCATGCTGCGGTTCGGCATCGGCTTCCATCCCGGCTTTGTCATCCCCTTTGATGACAAGCACAAGACCGAGGACTATGAGTTCCGCTTTGATGAGATCGAGTCCCCCCTGTGCGTCAGCGCCCTGCCCGACGGCCTGCTGGAGGGAGACAAGTATTATTACCTGGCCCGCAACACCCGCCGCATCCCGCTGACCGACGACCTGTTTGACAATGACAGCCACTGCATGGTCAACCTGCGCAGCAAGTCCCTGGCCATCGTGGAGAAGGACACCGGCCGCCGCATCAGCTGCGATATTGAGGGCTATCCCTATGTGCTGATCTGGTCCAAGCCCATCAAGCCGCTGCGCTTTGTCTGCATCGAGCCTTGGCAGAGCCTGACCGGCGAGGCAAACGGCCCCCTGGAATGGGAATCCCGTCCCTGCGCCGCCAGCCTGAAACAGGGCGAGAGCTGGTCCACCACCATGTCCACCACCTTTGACCGGTAACACGCGGGAGGAAAAGTATGGGTGCCTCGGTGACCAATGCCGCCGGAGCTTTCTGGCACCGGCAGCGGTATGCACTGGCTGCGGCGCTGCTGGGGGCAATCTTTTTTGTACTGCTGTACGGGGTGCGGGTGCTGGACCCGACCAATACGGCTTGGATTCTGAACCTGGGTGGTGATCCGTCACAACATTATCTGGGATGGGAGTTTTACCGACAGAGTGAGGTACATCTGCCGTATCTGGGTATGTCCTACGCCACGGTATATCCTTACCGCACCAGCATCATTTATACCGATTCCATTCCGCTGCTCGCCCTGATCTTCAAGGCACTCAGTCCGCTTTTGCCGGAACCTTTCCAGTATCTGGGGATCTGGGGGCTGTTCTGCTTTATGGCGCAGGGCTTTTTCGCCCAGAAGATCACCTGGCGCATCAGCGGGGCAGAGTCTCGTGGAGAATGGACCCGGCTGGGCACCGTTCTCAGCGCACTGCTGTTTTTGCTGTACCCGGTTCTGACGGTGCGGATGTTCGGGCATACGGCTCTGGCGGGCAACTGGCTTATCCTCATGGGCATCTGGCTGTGGCTGTGCTGCGGAAATTCCCTGCCCGGCGCCTGTGCCTGGTGGGGACTCATGGGCGTTTTGTGCGTGGGTGTCCATCAGTATTATCTGCCCATGCTGGGGATTCTGGCAGTGGGCTATGCCGTCTGCCGCATAATGAAGGGCAAAGGCCCGGCACTGGCCCTGCTGCCGATCCTGTCCTACTGTGTCTGCGCGCTGGCAGAGCTGTTTGTATTGGGAGCCTTTGGAGGAAACTTCTCGGACGAGGCCGCCACAGGATGGAACGCGGGGGCCGATCCGCTCAACCTGTTCGTCCCGGGCCTGGCCGACAGCTGGGAAGTGGACATCTATATGGGCCTGGGGTGTGTTCTGGCCTGCGCTCTGGCCGTATGCCTAGGTCTGTTCTTGCTTTTCAGGAAAAAAGCTGTGCGGGGAGGATGCCGCCACTGGCCATGGATTCTTTCCGCCGGCGTGATCACTTTTTTAGGGCTGCTGGCCGCGGCCTCGAGCTCCATTACGATCGGTGGGGTTCATCTTGTGGATCTGCCGGTACCCGGGCCGGTTCAGGCTTTGTGGGAAATGTTCCATGTATGCGGACGCATTGGATGGCTGCCGGGATATCTGCTGGTGGCGTTGGCCTGTGGAATTCTGCTGCGGTTGGGCGGCCGCCTGGGCGTTGCCGGATTGGCGGTCTGTATTCTGGTACAGGGTGTGTGGAAATCCGGGCAGCTGGAAAGCAAATATCTGCAGTTCCATGATGCGCAGCAATATGTGTATGAATCAGCACTGCAGGATGGTGCCTGGGATAGGATCGCGCAAAGCGGACAGTTTGAACATCTGGCGTTTTCCTCCTACCTTGTGGATGTGCCGGAATACTGGTCCCTTGTGAATTATGCGGTGCAGAATCATTGGACGACCAATTGCTTCTACCTGGCACATATTCAGACCGATCTGATGGAAAACACGCTGGAAGGAGATCTGAATACGCTTTCGGCGGATACGTTGTATGTATTCCTGGAACGCAGTGAACTGAACCAGTATTATCTGGCCGGGCAGCTCCACTTCTATCGGATCGACGGAATTCTTGTGGGAAGCGTTGACCCGCTTCCCCTGCCGGAGGCTGCCTTGGAACCGGCGAAGATGAATCTTTCCCGTTGCTCTTCTCCGGAAGGGCAGAAGACCGTGGTGGCTGAGGATCAGATTACGATCTTGCCGGGAGAAATGCTTATTTCGGATGAGTGGAAACTGAATCCCAGCACCTATATCGTGACGATTCACGGTGAGAATCTGGATCACAGTTACGTTCACAGCGGTTATGAGAACAATGAGGAGGAATGGGTAGACCAGGACATTGTTTTCCTGACCGGAAACGCTGAGGAAATCAGCTTCCAGATGTCTGTGGGAGAAGTGACCAATCTCTGGAACGTTCAGATCCATACGCTGGATGATACTCCGGTGATTCTTACGGGCATTGACATATCGGTTGCTGTCTGAAGATGCATAAATCAAAAACTGCCTTTTTCCGTCAGGGAAAAGGCAGTTTTTTAATTGAGTTTCCTGTGTGCACCGGGACTGTTATGCCCCGGCCAGCGGTGCAAAGAGCACCGCCGCCAGATAGCAGAGATAGACGGCCAGGCAGGCGGCGCCCTGCCAGCGGTAAAGCCTGCGCTTGAACAGGGCAGGCAGCATGAGCAGCAGCGCCATGACGATGCAGGCGGGGACCTCGTAGGTGCGGAACTGTTCACCCACGGGCAGGCGTTTGCGGTACATCAGGCTGGCCAGCGGCAGCACCAGGGTGATGTTCAGGATGGCGGCGTTGAGCACATGCATGGGGAAGGTCCACTGGGGGTAGATGCGGCAGCGCTCGGCAAAACGCTTCCAGGCCGAGCCCAGAGGGTGGTGGAAGGCCTCGGCCAGCAGGGGAAGGGAAAATCCCAGGGACAGCAGTGTGGCCGCCCACAGGGCCTGTATGGTGCCTGTCAGGTTGGCGAACACCACCGAGGCATAGAGCAGGGAGTAGGCCCCCGCCACCAGCACCGCACCCCCCAGCAGTACGCCGCCCAGGTTGCGCAGGGAGTTTTTCACGCTCATGGCGGGAAAACGGACGGTGCCGTCGTCCCGGGCGCGGAAGGTCTCCAGAGTGGTGTCCTGCCGGGCGGTGATCAGGTCCATCTCCTCCTCGTAGACGATGTGATGCTGGTAGACGATGTTTTCCATCACAAACACCACGAAGAGTCCCATCAGCAGCCCCAAGCCGGTGTAGCTGAGCAGGCCATCCCGCACAAAGAGCAGCAGCACCGCGCAGGAACCCAGCAGGATCAGGCATTTGCGGGTGAGCTCCCCCCGGTCGACGATGACGTCCCGGCGCAGCAGGCAGACGGCCAGCACCAGTCCCACATCGGCCACCGCACCGGCCAGGGCCGTGCCCACTGCCAGGGCGGTGATGGATAGCCCCGAGGCCAGAAAGGCCAGCATCAGCTGGGGCAGGGCGATGCACAGGCTGGCCACCGTGGCGCTCACCACCCACATGGGGAAGCCGCACAGGGCAAAGCACCAGGTGGAGCAGCGCCCGGCCAGGCGGCTGCCGACGGCGGCCAGTACCATGCCCAGCAGGTACAGCACAAAGGACAGAAAGACGATCATGGTTTTTACATCCTCCTGCGGGGTTGACATCCCGGAATGAAAAACGGCGCACCGGCAGGGAAACCCCTTGCCGGTGCGCCGAAACGGTCATGGAAAAAACAGTCCGCTGCGGGTACGGCGGCCCGGACATCCGGTCAGCGGACGGCACCGGCGTCGATCAGTAGGCGATGCCCCAGACGACCATCGTCTTGGCGGGCTTGCCGCAGATGGGGCAGACGTCGGAGAGATGTTCCTGGGCGAAAGGCATGCAGCGGCTGGACAGACCGGCCTTCTCCTTCATGGCTTCCTCGCAGGCCACATCGCCGCACCACATGGTCTTGATGAAACCGGTCTTGGTCTTGACCAGCTCCAACACCTCGTCCATGGTGGTGGCGGCAAAGGTGCGGGCCTCGCGGTTTTCCAGGGCGCGGTCGTACAGCGCCTTGGCCAGAGCCTCCAGCGCGGCGGGGATAGCGGTGGGCAGATCCTCCAGCTTGACGAACTGCTTTTCGCGGTTGTCCCGGCGGACCAGCACGCACTGGCCCTGCTCCAGGTCACGGGGGCCGACCTCAATGCGCAGAGGCACGCCCTTCATCTCCCACTGGCTGAACTTCCAGCCGGGGGCCTTGTCGCTGTCGTCCAGCTTGACCCGGGCCACGTTCTTCAGGCTGTCGGCCAGCTCCCGGGCCTTCTCCAGAACGCCGGGCTTGTGGGCGGCAACGGGAACGATGACCACCTGGATGGGGGCGATGGCCGGGGGCAGGATCAGGCCGTCGTCATCGCCGTGGGTCATGATGATGGCGCCGATGAGACGGGTGGTGCAGCCCCAGGAGGTCTGGTAGGGGTACTGCAGGGTGTTGTCCCGGCCGGTGAAGGTCACGTCGTAGGCGCGGCTGAACTTGTCGCCGAAATAGTGGCTGGTGCCGCTCTGCAGCGCCTTGCCGTCCTTCATCATGGCCTCGATGGTGTAGGTGGCCTCGGCGCCGGCAAACTTTTCCTTGTCGGTCTTGCGGCCCTTGATGACGGGAATGCACAGGTCGTGCTCGCAGAAATCGGCGTAGCAGTTCAGCTGCTGCTCGGTCTCGGCCTCGGCCTCGGCCTGGGTCTCGTGGATGGTGTGGCCTTCCTGCCACCAGAACTCACGGGTGCGCAGGAAGGGACGGGTGGTCTTTTCCCAGCGGACGACGCTGCACCACTGGTTGTACAGCATGGGCAGGTCGCGGTAGCTCTGGAGCACCCGGGCAAAGTGGTCGCAGAACATGGTCTCGCTGGTGGGGCGCACCGCAAGGCGCTCCTCCAGGGGCTCGGAGCCGCCGGTGGTGACCCAGGCGACCTCGGGGGCAAAGCCGTTGACCAGCTCGCCCTCCTTCTTGAGCAGACTCTCGGGGATCAGCATGGGCATGGCCACGTTCTCGTGGCCGGTGGCCTTGAAGCGGGCATCCAGATCCTGCTGGATGTTCTCCCAGATGGCATAGCCGTAGGGGCGCAGCACTGTAAAGCCCTTGACGCTGGAATACTCCACCAGCTCGGCCTTTTTGCAGATGTCGGTGTACCACTGTGCAAAGTCGACTTCCTGCGCAGTGATCGCCTCGACCAGTTTCTTCTTGTCCTTTGCCATGATTCAAAACTCCTCACATGATGCACAATGCCCGGCAAGGCAAACTGTGCAGATATAACAAAAAGGCCCCTGCAAGCGTCTTACGCCGCAGGGGAATCCGTTTCAGATCCGATCCTCAACGTACTGAACGACGTCGCCCACGGTGTGGAAATTCTCGATCTCCTCATCGGGGATGTCGACGCCGAATTCATCGGACAGGGTGGTGATCATGTCCACGACGTCCAGACTGTCAGCACCGAAATCCTCCACGATATCGCTGTCGGGAGTGATCTTTTCGGGGTCAACGTCAAGCTGGTCGGCCAGATATTCGCGGATGCGCTCAAAAACCTCGGATTCCATTTCGTGCATTCTCCTTTTGTCCGTCCGCCACGCCGCGGGCGCGGCATATTCTCATCTATAACAAGACGATTGCTACTAAATTTTATAGCGTATCCATACCCGCTTGTCAAGGGCTGTCCGGGCGGCGGGCGGAAACTTTTTGTGCCCTGTCGGGCAAAAACGGTTTTTCTTGTCTCGTGGTACGACACACGGTATAATAAGGTCAGTATCCCATCAAGACCGGCGCCCCATTCCCGGCGCCCGAACGCAATACAGGAGGACAATCCCATGCGTATTTCCTTTACCAAAATGCACGGATGCGGCAATGACTATATCTATCTCGACTGCCGGCAGACCGGCCTGCCCGAACAGGTGGCGGACTGGTCGGTGAAACTGTCTCCCCGCCATACGGCGGTGGGGGCGGACGGCATCATCTGCATCTGCCCGCCCCAGACCTCCGGCGCCGACGCCACCATGCGCATCTTCAACGCCGACGGCTCGGAGGGCAGGATGTGCGGCAACGGCGTGCGCTGCGTGGCCGAATATCTTTACACCCACGGAATGGCCAAAGACCCGCTGGAGATCGACACCCTGTCCGGCCGCAAGACGCTGCACCGCCTGGGTGAGGGCCGCTGGCAGGCGGAGATGGGCCAGTTCTCCGCCATGGCGGCGGACCTGCCCGCTGTGGGCGTGGGGGAGGGGCCCCTGGTCCACATGACGGTGGAGGCCGCCGGCCGCAGATGGGACGCTGCGGGCGTCAGCATGGGCAACCCCCACTGCGTCATCCAGTGGCCGGATGAAGAGACCCTGCCCACCGGCATGGAGCTGGCGGCCATGGGCCCCGCCTTTGAGAAGAACAAGCTCTTCCCCGAGGGCATCAACACCGAGTTTGTCTATGTCCGGGACGCCACTCACCTGAAGATGCGGGTGTGGGAGCGGGGCAGCGGCGAGACCATGGCCTGCGGCACCGGCGCCTGTGCCTCCGCCGTGGCCATGGTGCTGCGGGGCATCAGCCCTCGGGATGTGCCCATCGAGATCGAGCTTTTGGGCGGCAAGCTGGAGATCACCGTCTGCAGCGATGACCATGTGCTCATGTCCGGCCCCACCGCGACCGCCTTCACCGGCGAGGCGGAGGTGGACTGATCCGCCCTGTCCGATCCTGACACACAACGGGAGTGACCCATGAGTTTTTCCTCAGTCCAGTTTCTCTTTGCCTTCCTGCCCCTGGCCTGGGCAGCCTATTACCTTTTGCCCCCGCGGGTGCGCAACGCCGTGCTGGCGGTGTTCAGCCTGGTGTTCGTCATCTGGGCGGGCTGGCGGGGCACGGCCATCCTGCTGGCCTTCACCGCCTTCAACTGGGCGGCAGGGCTGCTCATCGGCCGGGCATCCCGCAAGCGGGCGCTGCTCACGGCTGCGGTGGTCTGCAACCTGGCGGCGCTGGGATTTTTCAAGTACGCAGGTTTTGTCACCGAAAACATCAACGCCCTGCTGCCCGGCGCATTGCCGGTGCTGTCGGTAGCCATGCCCCTGGGCATCAGTTTTTATACCTTCCAGGGGATCAGCTATTGCGTGGACACGGCCCGGGGGGACATTGCGCCCACCCGCAACCCCCTCCGCTTTTTCCTTTATATGGCTTTCTTTGCCCATGTCAGTTCGGGGCCCATCCTGCGCTGGAGCGATCAGCAAACCGCCCTCGATCCCCGCGCCCCCGGACGCCGGGTGGATGCCGCCCGCTTCTGCAACGGCATCCAGCGGTTCACCCTGGGCCTTGCCAAAAAAGCCCTGCTGGCCGATCCCCTGGGCTCGGTGTACGCGGCGGTGAATTCCGCCCCCGCCCAGACTCTGCCCGCCCCGGTGTTGTTTGCCGGGGCAACAGCTTTTTTCTTCCAGCTCTACTATGATTTCTCCGGATACAGCGATATGGCCGTGGGTCTGGGGGAAATGTTCGGCCTCACCATGCCCGAAAACTTCGACTACCCCTATCTCTCCCGCACGGTGGGCGAGTTCTGGCGGCGGTGGCACATGACGCTGGGCGCCTGGTTCCGGCGGCATCTCTACTTCCCCCTGGGCGGCAGCCGATGCAGCCTGGGCCGCACCTGCCTCAACCTGTTTGTGGTATTTCTCTGCACCGGCATCTGGCACGGGGCCGCCTGGCAGTATGTGGCCTTCGGCGTGTGGCACGGCCTTCTTGCCTGTGCCGAGCGCCTGGGCCTTGCCAGGCGCCTGGAAAAGCTGCCCGGCTGGGTCAGCCACGTCTATCTGGTGGCGGCGGTGTGGATCGGCTTTGTCTTTTTCGGCGCCAACGGCCTGGGCCAGGCCCTGGCTGCCCTGCGGGGAATGTTCACCCTGCAGGCGGGCAATCCCGGCATGACCTTCGCCGCCTTTGTGGGGCCGAAGGAATGGCTGCTCTTTGCCGCGGCGGTGCTTTTCTGCGGACCGCTGCAGGCCATCTTCCCCCGGCTGCGCAGCTGGGCCCGGGACGGCCGCAGCCCCCGCCCCCTTACCATGGCCCTGCTGGCGGTGCTGCTGTTCTTCAGCATCGTGCAGGTCACGGCGGGCAACTATCAGGCCTTCATCTATGCACAGTTCTAAGGAGGGCGGTATGCTGAAAAAAATATGGATCGCCCTCTTCTGCGGGGTGCTGGGGCTGAGCTTTCTCATTTTTAATGTGTTCAGCAAGCAGCTTTCGGGGGACAACCACGAAAACCGCCTGCTCACCGGCCTGCCCCAGGTACTGCAAAGCCCTCTTGCCCAGCTGCCCGACCAGCTGGACAGCTTCCTGGCCGACAATTCCCCCTTCCGGTATCAGCTGGTCTCCCTCAGCGCCAACCTGAACTATCTGCTCTTCGGCAAAACCGAGAGCGACCAGGTCCTGGCGGGCCGTGACGGCTGGCTCTTTTATAAGGATGGCCCCGACGCCGCCCGCCCGGTGGCCAACTATCAGGGCCTGCCCGAGACCTTCGACAGTGAGGAGACCCTGGCCGCAGCGGCGGCTTCCCTTGACCGTCTGGCCGCTACCCTGGCGGAAAACGGCTGCACCCTGGTGCTGGATATCACCCCGTCCAAGGACCGGGTCTACCAGGAGTACATGCCGGACGCCTATCCCATCGTCAACACCGAAAACCGCACCGACCGCCTTGTGGCCTACCTGCGGCAGCACTGCACCACCCCGGTGAGCTGGCAGTACGATGCCCTCCGCACCCGGGCCCTGGCCGACCCCGATTCGCTGCTCTACTACAAGACCGACACCCACTGGAACGGCAGGGGCGCGGTGCTGGGGCTGGACGGGGTGCTGTCGGCCGCTGGAATGGACGCGGTGGACTTTGACGAATACGAATTTGCCGAGACCGGGATCACCACCGGGGATTTGTCCAACGTCTCGGCGCTCTACACCCTGCTGCCGGAGGAATCCACCTGGACAGCGGAAAATTATGGGGAACTCTATGAGATGGACCCCCGCACCGTGGGTGTGCTGGGGGACAGCTTCAGCGAGTACTACATGCCCTATTTGCAGCAGCGGTTTGACCAGTGCTGGCGCCTGACCGCCGAGGACAGCCTGACCCCGGCCAAGGCCGCCGACCCGGGCTGCGACCTGATGATCCTGGAACTGACCGAGCGCAATCTGGACCTTTTGCTCCGGCTGCTGGCGCAGTTTTGAACAGCCGGGACTTTCCCCGGCGGGACAACTGTGCTATAATCAAATCAGAACTGTTTAGGTTTACGGCGGCGGATGCCGCCGGGAGGGGAGATAACAGTATGCGACTGAACAAGCACTATTCCGAACTGAACGAGAGCTATCTCTTCAGCACTATCGCCCACAAGGTTGCCGAGTATCAGGCCGCCCATCCCGAGAAGGATGTCATCCGCCTGGGCATCGGCGACGTGACCCTGCCCCTGGCCAAGCCGGTCATCGAGGCGCTGCACAAGGCTGTGGACGAGATGGGCCATAAAGAGACCTTCCGCGGCTACGGCCCCGAGCAGGGCTATGATTTCCTGCGGGAAGCCATCCGCAAGTATTACGCCGGCCGCGGCGTCGAGCTGGAGCTGGGCGAGATCTTTGTCTCCGACGGCGCCAAGAGCGACCTGGGCAACCTGCTGGACCTGTTTGACGTGAACAACACCGTCCTCGTTCCCGACCCGGTCTACCCGGTCTATGTGGACGACAACGTCATGGCAGGCCGTACCATCCGCTACATGGCTGCCAACGCCGAGAACAACTTCCTGCCCATGCCCGACGACGCCACCGATGCGGACATCGTCTACCTGTGCAGCCCCAACAACCCCACCGGCGCTGCCTACACCACCGCCCAGCTGGCCCAGTGGGTCAAGTGGGCCAAGGAGCACCATGCAGTCATCCTGTACGATGCCGCCTATGAGTGCTTCGTCAGCGAGGAAGGCTGCGCCCGCAGCATCTACGAGGTGGAGGGCGCCAAGGAGGTTGCTGTGGAGGTCTGCAGCTTCTCCAAGATCGCCGGCTTCACCGGCACCCGCTGCGGCTACACCGTGGTGCCCTTTGCCATCGAGCAGGAGGGCCAGAGCCTGAACAAGATGTGGCTGCGCCGTCAGACCACCAAGTTCAACGGCGTGCCCTACATTGTGCAGCGCGGCGCCGAGGCCGTCTTTACCGAGGAAGGCATGAAGGAGATCCAGCAGAATCTGGACTACTACCGCAAGAACGCGGCAGTCATCGCCTCCGCTCTGGATGAGGCGGGCGTCTGGTACTGCGGCGGCAAGAACAGCCCCTACGTCTGGATGCGCTGCCCCGCCGGCATGAAGAGCTGGGATTTCTTTGACTGGCTGCTGGAGACCGCCAACGTGGTGGGCACGCCGGGTTCCGGTTTCGGCCCCTGCGGCGAGGGCTATTTCCGTCTCACCGCTTTCGGTGACGCGGCCAAGACCAAGGAGGCGGCGGAACGCCTCAAGAAGGCCATTGCCACGCTGAAATAACACATTGCGGGTGTCCGGCAAAACAAGGGGGTATGGATCATGAATGAGATCATGAAATTTCTGAAGGAAAATCCGGTGTTTTATCTGGCGACGGTGGACGGGTATCTGCCCCGTGTCCGCCCGCTGGGGTTTGCCATGTGGTATAACGGCTATCTCTGCCTGGCCATCGGCAAGCACAAGGCGGCGTACAAGCAGCTGCTGGACAACACCAACCTGGAAATCTGTGCAGCCAACGACCGCGGCGAGTGGCTGCGGGTGCAGGGCACTGCAAACTTTGACAACACCCCCGAGGCACAGGCCGCGGCCTTCCGCGAGATGCCCCAGCTAGCCGACCTGTACAATGAGGAGACCGGCAACAAACTGGGCATCGTATATCTGGACCATCTGTCGGCCAAACTGTTTTCCATGTCCGGCACGGTCAAGGATCTGATGGATTACTGAGATCGGCACATCTTACCAGTCTGTGCGGATCTGTGTAATAAATAAAATTCAAAATAAAGAGAGGTACTATACCATGAAGCGTTATGTCTGCGATATCTGCGGCTATATCTACGACGAGGCAGTCGGCGATCCCGACAACGGCGTTGCTGCCGGCACCAAGTGGGAAGACGTTCCCGATACCTGGGTCTGCCCGCTGTGCGGCGTTGGCAAGGATCAGTTCTCCGAGGCGGAATAATCGCTTCCCGGCAGACTGAACTGTCATAGAGATGCAGTAACAAGACGGCTCCGCTGGAATTTTCTCCGGCGGGGCCGCCTTTTTTGAAAAAACACGGATTTTTTTGTAACGAATGGTTCCTCTGGCCGTCTGTTGGGGGAAAGCGGCTTTCCCGCCGGGATTTCCGGCGGACAATACACAAGGAAACGAGGTGGGTGCGTGGAGGATTTCGAGAGTCTGTATACCCGGTATTACCGGGCGGTGTATGCCTATCTCATGACTCTTTGCCGGGACGAGCACCTGGCCGCCGAACTGACCCAGGAGACCTTTTTCAAGGCCCTGAAAGCGCTGGATCGCTTTGACGGCAGATGCCCGGTGAATGTCTGGCTCTGCCGCATTGCCAAAAATGCTCTCATCGACGCAAAGCGGAAAAACGCCCGGGAACTGCCTGCCGATGCCGCCCCCGAGCCGCCAGACCCGGCGCAGACGGTGGGGGCGTCGCTGGAGGACCGGGACGCCGCCCTGCAGATTCATCGGGCATTGCACCGGCTGCCCGACCCCTACCGGGAGGTATTCTGGCTGCGGGTGTACGGCGAGCTGAGCTTTGCCGAGATCGCGGGGCTGTTCGACAAGACCGAGAGCTGGGCGCGGGTGACCTATCACCGCGCCCGGGCCAAGCTGAAGGAGGAACTGACATGAAAATGCCGTGTTATCTGGTACGGGACCTGCTGCCCCTCTATCACGACGGGGTCTGCGGGGAGGAGACTGCCGCCGACGTGCGGGAACACCTGGAGGGGTGCGAGAGCTGCCGGGCCGCCCTGGCCGAGCTGGACGCCGACACCGGGGCCGAAGCCCGCCTGAACGCCGAGGGAGAACAGGCCTCGGCGGAGGCGCTGCGCAAAGTCCGCGGCGACCTGCGCCGGAAGCGGCTGCTGCCCGCCCTGCTGGTGGGGCTGGCGGCCGTGGTGGTGCTGGCCGCGGCGGTGCTGGGGTTCCGCCGCTACGCTATGGGGGTGCAGCTGACTATCCCCACGGAGGACATCGCCGCCGTGACGCTGGGGGAGGACAATGCCCTGCGCATCACCATGCAGGACGGCAAGTGCTGGACGGCCTTTACCGCGTGTTACCGCACCCTGCGCACCGGCGGGCAGGACAAGGAGATCGTCCTCTTTACCATGTACGTGGATCTGTGGTCCAGCCTGTTCCGGGACGGCTGGAGCGACGGGCAGCAGGCCATGCTGTTCGACAATCTGCAGCAGGAGGCCCAGGAGGTCTGCTACGTCCGCTGGGACGAGTGGGACCAGGTGACCGCCGCCACGAAAACGGAAGGAGAGGGGAGCGGCGCCCAGGACGTCATCAACGGCGACGCGGTCTCCGGCCTGCTCCATCCCCTGTGGGAGCGGTGAGCGCTGCCCTTGCCCCGGGGCGTTCCGCGCAGTACAATAGGATCAAACGAAAATGCCCCGGCCTGCCGGAAACAGCAGCCGGGGCAACTTGGAAGATGAGGCGGCGAGTAAAACATGATCGTGACAGTGACGGTAAACCCGGCCATGGACAAGACGGCGGAGATCGACTGTCTGCGGCCCCATGCCCTCAATCGGCTGGCCGGCGTGGTCAGCGATGTGGGCGGCAAGGGCATCAATGTCTCCAAAACCATCGCGGCACTGGGACGGCAGAGCGTGGCCTGCGGCTTTCTGGCCGGGCAGACGGGGCGCAGCATCGAGCAGACGCTGGGTCAATGGCCCGGCGGGGGCATCCGGCCGGATTTTCTCACGGTGCCCGGGGAGACGCGCACCAACCTCAAGCTGGTGGAACCGGGCGGGGAACTGACCGAACTCAACGAGCAGGGCCCCCGCCTGTCCCCGGCCGACCTGGATGCCCTGGCCCAAAAGCTGGAAGGCTATGCCGCCCCCGGCACCCTGTTTGTGCTGGCGGGCAGCGTGGGGCCCGGGGTGCCGCCGGAACTTTACCGGGATCTGACCCGGAGGCTGAAACAGCGGGGCGCCAAAGTCTTTGTGGATGCGGACGGCCCCCTGTTTGCCCGCGCCCTGGAGGCGGTGCCGGACATCATCAAGCCCAACGCCTTTGAGCTGGGCCAGTATTTCGGGCTGGACCACACCCCGGAGGGGGAGGAACTGATCGGCTTGGGCCGGACGCTGGCCGCGCGGGGCATCGGCCTTGTCTGCATCTCCATGGGCGGGGAGGGCGCCTGCTTTGTGCAGGGGGAGCGTGTCTGGCGCGCCCCGGCCCTTCCGGTGACGCCCCGCTCCACCGTGGGGGCGGGGGATGCCATGGTGGCGGCCATCGCCTGCGGTGTGGAGGAAGATCTGCCTCTCGAGGACTGCCTGCGGCTTGGCATGGCGGTGTCGGCGGGAGCGGTCACCACCCGGGGCACCCGCCCGCCCGACCTGGAAACGGTCCGGCGGCTGACGGCGCAGGTATGCCTGACGGAACTGCCCCACTGAATACCCGGACAATCATCCAATAAAAAATTCCCCGGCGAATTTTCGCCGGGGAATTTTTGGTATGCAAACAATTTGGAGGCGACATTTGCACAAAAGTGGGGATTTTGTGCAAATCCGGCCGGCCGGAACAGGCGCAGTAGGCCCCCGGACGGCACAAGCCTGCCGTCGGAGGAAAGCTGCTCAGTGATTCTGGGGATTGAGGATGGTACGCCAGTCCAGATCGCCGTTTTCCAGGCCGTGGATCAGCACCTCGGCGGTGGCAATGTTGGTTGCCACGGGAATATTGTGCACGTCGCAGATGCGCAGCAGGTTCATCTCGTTGGGCTCTGTGGGCTTGGCGGAGATGGGATCCCGGAAAAACAGCAGCATGTCCACCTCGTCGCAGGCAATGCGGGAGATGATCTGCTGGTCGCCGCCGTGCCCGCCCGGCAAAAACCGCTGGATGTTCAGCCCGGTAGCCTCGGCAACCAGACGGCCCGTCGTGCTTGTGGCAATCAGATGATGATGGCTGAGGATCTGGCAGTATGCAATGCAAAACTGGATCATCAGCTCTTTTTTCGTGTCGTGTGCGACCAGCGCAATCGTCATGTAGGACCCCACTTCCCCCGGGCGGACGAACCCACCCGGCGATTTATGTTAATGTTGCGATTCTCTCAAATCCGGATCCGACCGTGGTCGGTGGTCAGATCAGCAAGGGTATCCGCTGTCCCAGAAGCCGCCCGGCCATGGCAGCTCCCACCAGGGAGGCCATGCAGTCCTCGGGCAGAGCTTCGCCCAGCATGGCACAGCGCTGCAGTTCCCGGCTTTCGGGCAAAACGCCCAGCAGCTGGATGCCCACCGTGTCGATGCATTCGTCCAGATCGAACACCGGCGCATGCTTGCCGAAACAATCCGGCGTGACCCGGTTGACCACCAGGCGCAGGGCTTCCTGCGGGTGGCCGTCGGCAATCAGGCGGTCGGCCACAATGCGGCCGTCCCGCAAGGCCACGGGGTCGGGCGTCAATACCACCAGGGCGCGGGAGCAGATCGCCGCCCCCGCCTCAAAAGCCGGACCCATGCCGGCAGCGGTGTCAAACAGGATAAAATCAAAATACGGCGTCATGGCGGCGGCCAGCCGGGACAGGGGCGCGGTGCGGACGATGCCGCCCTCATAGGGGGCGCTGATGACCGACAGCCCCGGGTACAGCGGGCTTTGCACCACGGCCTTGTCGCCGTCGCAGCGCCCGCACAGAACGTCCTCAATATCGTAAACGGTCCGCCCATACACGCCGGCAATGATGTCCACGCTGCGCAGCCCCGAATCCAGCTCGATCAGCAGGACCCGTTTGCCCAGCGAGGCCAGCCGTGCGCCCAGCAAAACCGAGACCGTGCTCTTGCCGGTGCCGCCCTTGCCGGAACAGACCATGATGGTTTGTGCCTTCACTCGATGCTCCTCAAAACAGCGGAACAGCAGGGATTGCCGCCCCGGAATCCGGAAAATGCGGCTAAACTGTCCCATTTATTATTTTAGCACAGTATTCCGGGAGGGGCAACAGATTTTTCTATAAAAAACACACAGATTTATTGGCGGATTCCCGTGGAAAGTGACGGGGAAAAACGGACAAAATAGGGATAAGTGTCAATTATGGACGGCAATTTTTTCAGTATTTCACAAAGCCGCCCAGGCCTCCAGAATGGTCCGGAGCAGAGGGGAGGCGTTGGCTCCTCCGCCGCCGTATTCCAGCACGATGGCCACGGCAATCTGGGGGTCATCGGCGGGAGCATAAGCAATGAGCACAGAGTTGGTGTAGTGGGTGCCACCGGGCATGGTGTCGGGACGCTGGGGGCTGCCGGTCTTGCAGGCCACCGTCATATCCAGTCCCCGCAGGGCGCCCAGCGTCTGGGACATCTGGATCATGCCCTCCCGGATGGGCCCGAACACCGCCTCGCCTCCGGGCATGGTGTCCAGCACCTCGGGCTCGGCCTGCCAGATGATCTCCCCGGTGGTGCCGTCCAGGGCATGGTCGGCATAGTGCAGCCGCAGCCGGGTGCCGTTGTTGGCCAGGGATGCGGCGTAGGAGGCCAGCTGCAGCGGGGTGACGGCGGTGTTGCCCTGGCCGATGGCCGCCTGGAGGGTCAGGCCTTCCCGGTAGTTTGCATCGGTGGTCCAGGTCAGACTGCCGTCGGCCTGGGCGGTCTCCACGCCGGTGTCGGCGGCAAGACCCAGATGTTCCGCCGCCTGGGAGAAGGCATCCACCCCCAGGCGCCGCCCCACGTCGTAAAAGTAAATGTTGCAGCTGTACTTGAGGGCCTGCACCAGATTCACCGGCCCGCTGTGGCCGATCTGCAGGCAGCCGGGCTGGTAGTCGGAATAATAGCGGTAGGTCCCGGTGCAGCGGACGGTGTCTGCGGTGGTGATGAGCCCGGAGGACAGGGCTGCCGCGGCCACGGCGGGCTTGAAGGCGGAGCCGGGGGCGTAGAGGCCCTGGCTCACCCGGTCCAGGAGTGGGGCAGCAGTGTCGGCGGCCAGGGCGGCATACCCGCTGCGGTAGGTGGAGAGGTCATAGGAGGGGGAGTTGGCCGCCGCCAGGATGCCTCCCGTTCCCACATCGACCACCACCACGGCCCCGGCGTTGGCCTCCCGGCCGGAACCGGAGGCCTTGGTGGTCTGCAAGGTGTGCAGGTAGTCGGTCAGGGCGGCCTGGACGGTGTGCTGGAATCCGGCATCCATGGCAAGCACCAGGGTGGCGCCCGGCCGGGGCGCATCCACTTGCTGCTCCGAGACGGCGCCCTCCGCCCCGGCGGTGACCCGCATTTTGCCATCGGTGCCGTGGAGCAGGTTTTCGTAGGCTGCCTCCAGCCCGCTCTGACCGATGTGGGCGTCCATGGCAATGCCGGTGTCCGACAGCGTCTCCCACTGCTCGGCGGTGATGGGCCCCACCGTGCCCAGGGCATGGGGCAGAATGGTGCCGTCCGGCCAGTACCGTTCTCCCCGGGGGGACAGGCGCAGCGCCCCGCTCTGAACCAGCCCTGCATCGTACAGAAGGGCCGCCCGCGCCCCGCCGAGGCCCGACGCCAGCCGGAACTCCCCCGCCGAGACTTCAGAACAAAAGGCGGCGAGCTGTGTTTCCACATCCTCGCCGCCTGGCAGTTCCAGTATTTGCAACGTCCGTTTTGCCGTATCGGTCAGGTCGGTATCCGGAGGCGCCGGGTACCGCAGGTAGACATCCCACACGGGGGTGTCCTGAGCCAGCACCACGCCGTCCCGGTCCACAATGTCTCCCCGGGCCGCGGGTACGGTGTAGCTGTACCGGGTGGTGGACGCCTCGGCTACCCGCTGGGCGTAGTAGTCAGCCTGGACAAACTGCATCCAGACCAGCCGTACCAGAAAGAGACCGAACACCACGGCGCAAAGTACCAGCAGGGCCGTCACTCTGCCTTTTCCACCGCGCTTGTTCATGGCTCACCCTCCCGGCCGGTTATTCTGCCTAACAGTATACGACGCTGCCTGTATTTTGTAAAGAGAAACCCGAAAAATACTCATTGTATCGTGAAATAGACGGCACTGTTTTCTTCGGCTGTCTCACACAGAGGCACCCGGGCGCAAAGCCCTGTCTCGTCCTCTGCCGGTGTGCCGTCCAGACGTCCCACCCAGAAGCCGTCCGCCGTGGTCACAATGTCACCCTCCCCCAGGGCACAGTGGCGGGGCAGGCCGTCCAGATACCACCGCCCGCCCTCCGCCGTCAGCACGCCGCAGTAGCCGCCCGCCAGACAGGGGGTACCCTCGGCGCTCAGAACCTGCACGATGCCCGGAGAGGTCTCCTCCCCGCTGTCGGCAATGCGCCCCGCAAACCGGCCGTAAGGGTCCAGCACTGCGCTGCCGGGTTCGGCGCTGCCTGCCAGGGCAAACCCGCCCAGCCAGCGCTCGGCCACCGGCAGGGGCTGGGCCCCGTGCAGGAGATCCGCCTGCGGGCTTTGCAGCAGGGTGCGCAGGGCCTCGTTCTCGGCCCGCAGGTCGCTGGTTTCGGCCAGCTCGGCCCGCAGGGCGGCGTTCTCGGCCTGCAAGTCCGCCAGCCGGCCGGTGTACCGGGGCAGCAGATGGGCACCGATGGCCCCGTCCGCCCACTGGGGCAGGGCGGCCAGCCATGCCACTGCCCCCGGCCCGAACCGCAGGGTGGCGGCGGCCGCCAGCGCCGCACAGACCACCGCCACAGTGCCGGTCAACAGTTTTTTGCGCCATCGTCCCCGCCTGCCGGTGCGCCGGACGGAAAGGTCCAGACTGTCCCGCATGAGATACCACCCCTTTCGACCCCCAAAACGCCCACAGGCCAAAATATGCCGCGGGCCGCCCTGCCATGCCTGCCCTGCCGGGGAAAAGGGAGGGCGACAGGGCGGACGGCCTCCTCCCGGCGCTTTTATTTTGGGCAAAGCTTTGCTATAATACTCCCAAACGGCGCCCTATGCGGCGCAGAGGAAAAAATCAGGGAATACTGAACAGAGATACAGGGGGACAGAAGGAGATGCAGTATCGCCTTTTGACGTTGGATATTGACGGAACGCTGCGTCCGTCGGGAGAGCGGGTGGTTCCGCAGCAGAACGTGGAGGCCGTGCGCGCGGTGCAGCGGGCGGGGGTCAAGGTGGCCATCGCCACGGGCCGCTGCCGGATGGGCATCCCGGACAAGATGCTGGGGCGCATCCGTCCCGACTACTGGATCTGTGCGGCGGGGGCCCAGGTGCTGGACGCCGCCGGCACAGCGCTGAGCACCCGCACCATGACAAACGAGCAGATGTACGCGCTGGTGGATTTTTTCGAGGATTACGAGTATATGCTGGGCTTCAGTTTTGACGACGGGCCCTACGTCTATGTCAACTACGATCTCCAGCGGAAGCGGGAGGCGCTCATGGGCGGCGTCGTCTATGCCAGGGACGGGGAGGACCAGGACCGGCATCTGGAAAGCATGCCCTTCTCGGCCTTCGGCCGTCTGCCCCATGCGGCGGTGGAGGACTTCCAGAAAAAGTACGGCTATCTGGGGCTGCGGTTCCTCTTCTACGGCAGCGACGACGGCTGTGACATCCTGACCCCCGACCAGGACAAGGCCCTGGGGCTGGAGACTGTCTGTGCCGCGTCGGGCATTGACCCGTCTCAGGCGGTGTCGGTGGGGGATGGCTCCAACGATTGCGGCATTCTCAAACGGGCCGGTCTGGGCGTCTGCGTGGAGGACGGCGAGGAGGAGGCCATGCAGGCCGCCGACCGCACCTGCCCGCCTGCCGCACAGTACGGCGTGGCACAGCTCTGCCGGGAACTGTGGCCGGAGGCCTTCTCCGATGCCCGCCGCTGAGCCCCGCCCCGTCGGCCCCGGACTGCCGCCCCTCTGTGGGGAGAAGGCCCGGGTGCTGATTCTGGGCAGCTTTCCCAGCCCCAAAAGCCGGGAACAGGGATTTTACTACGGCCATCCCCAGAACCGCTTCTGGCCACTGATGGCCGCCCTCACCGGCAGTCCCCTGCCCGCCTGGCAGGACCTGGACGCCAAACGGGAGCTGATCGTCGGCCACGGGCTGGCGGTTTGGGACGTGGTGTGCAAGTGTACCATCGTGGGGGCGTCGGATGCCTCCATCCGGGACGTGGAACCCAACGCCGTGCCGGAACTGGCCCGGCGGCTGGGGGTGGAGCAGATCGTCTGCAACGGCGGCACCTCTGCCCGGCTGTACGCCCGCTGGCTGGAGCGGGACACTGGCATGGCAGCCGTCTGCCTGCCCTCCACCAGCCCGGCCAATGCATCCTGGACGCTGCCCCGCCTCATCGACCGGTGGGGGAGCGCCCTTTCCCCCTGGCTGTGACCGTTTTTGTATTTGCATGGTACAACGTCATGTTATATAATGTAGGAAACAAGCGTCTGCATGGAGGGACCCGATGAGCAAACTGCAGGAAATTCGCAAAAAGCCGGTGCTTCCCCTCTGGCTGGCTGCCCTGGCCTGGCCGGTGGGGGCGCTGATCTTTCCGGTGTATACGCTCTGGGGACTGGCCGCCACGGCGGTCCTGAGCCTGGCGGTGTATCTGGTGTCCGGGCGCTTTTGCCCCGACCGCATTCAATACCGGGAGATGCCCTATGCCACCGGCAGCGAGGATGTGGACACCATGCTCACCGGCATCGAGAAAAATCTCGACGCCCTCCACGCCCTCAACGATGCCATCCCCGACGCCCAGCTCTCCCGTGAGATGGACCGCATGGAGCGGGCGGGCCGGGGCATCCTCAAGGCGGTGGAGGCAGCCCCCGACAAGGCTCCCCAGATCGACCGGTTTGCCCGGTATTACCTGCCTGAAGTGGTCAAGATCATGGGCGCCTATGCCCGCATGGAGCAGGGGGGCATCCGGGGCGACAATGCGGAACAGATCCAGAGTGAAGTCCGCGCCAACGCCGCCACCATGGCCACCGCCTTTGAAAACCAGCTGGATGGTCTCTATTCGGCGGAGGCCATGGACATCAGCACCGACATCGAGGTGCTGGACAGCATTCTGAAAAGCCAGAATCTCGCCCGATGAACCGGCCGCCGTGCCGGCAGTCTGAATACAGGAAAGGACGGACATCAGCATGAACGACAAGGAGTTTGATTTGAATACACCCGCTGCACCCAGCCTGACGCTGGATGTTCCCGCAGCGCCGTCTCTGACGCTGGACCCCGCCGCCGACGAGGCGGTCATTGAGGAGGCCAAAAAGCCCACCCCGGTCAAGGTGGAGGACACCCCCCTTTCCCCCGAGGAGCAGAAGATGGTGGACGACTTTGCCGGAAAGATCGACATCACCAACAGCCAGATGGTGCTGCAGTACGGCGCAGCCAGCCAGAAAAAGCTCAGTGATTTCTCGGACAACGCCCTGTCCCGGGTCAAGACCAAGGACATGGGGGAAACGGGGGAGCTGATCACCAACCTGATCACCGAGCTCAAGGGTTTTGACGCCACCGAGCAGAAGGACAAGGGCTTTTTCGGCAACCTGTTCCGCAAGGCCAGCTACAACATCGAGTCGATGAAGACCCGCTATGAGAAGGCCGACGTCAATGTGGAGCGCATCAAGGCTCAGCTGGAGGACCATCAGGTGGTGCTCATGAAGGATATCACCATGCTGGACAAGATGTACCAGCTCAACCTGGTTTACTTCAAGGAGCTGACCATGTATATCCTGGCGGGCAAGAAAAAGCTGGAGCAGGTGCGCACCACCGACCTGAAGGAGGCCAATGACAAGGCCCAGCGCACCCAGCTGCCCGAGGACGCCCAGGCGGCCCGGGATCTGGCGGATCTGTGCGACCGGTTCGAGAAAAAGCTGTACGACCTGCAGCTGACCCGCAACATCAGCATCCAGATGGGCCCCCAGATCCGGCTGATCCAGGCCAACGACACCATGATGGCGGAGAAGATCCAGACCACCATCGTCAACACCATTCCCCTGTGGAAAAACCAGATGGTGCTGGCTCTGGGCATGGCCCACAGCCAGGAGGCCATGGCCGCCGAGCGTGCGGTCACCGATGCCACCAACGAGCTGCTGCGCAAGAATGCCGCCGCTCTCAAGCAGGGGACGATTGACATTGCCAAGGAATCCGAGCGCGGCATCGTGGACATGGAGACCTTGCAGCAGACCAACCGGGAGCTCATCAGCACGCTGGATGAGCTCAACAAGATCCGCGCGGACGGCAAAGCCAAGCGCGCTGCGGCGGAGCAGGAGCTGGGCCGCATCGAGGGCGAGCTGCGCGCCAAACTGATGGAGCAGACAAAGTAAATGCAGTTGGAACAACAGGAGACCTTCCGCATCGAGGGTCCCCAGCTGGAAGTATTCGGCCAGGCGGAGAGCAAACTGCCCGCCCCGGCCAAAAAACGCCCCGCCGCGGCGCTGGCCCTTGTGGTGCTGGCGCTGGTGTCGGTGTTGGGCATCGGCGGGGCAAAGCTCAACACAAAGTACAATCAGGTGCGGGCCATCTACTCCGCCTCCAATGAGCACGGCCAGAGCATGGAGAACGATCTCTCCCTGCGGGCTGACGCGGCGGCCAACCTGATCCGTCTCTGCGGTCAGGTCCTGGGGGAGGATGCGCCCTCGGTGCAGGCGGCGCAGCAGGCGCTGGACGACTGGAACGCCACCGACGCCGATCACCCTGCCGACCAGTTTGCCGCCAACACGGCACTGGGCAGCGCAGTGGACATCATGTACAATGAGGTGGTGGACGCGGGCAAAAGCACCGGGTCCATTGAAGCCCAGCACACGGAATTTCTGTCCCGGCAGGACATCATCCTGCGCACGGCGGGCAATGACTACAACCCCGCCGCCGAGGAATACAACAAGACCCTCAGCGCCTTCCCGGCCAATGTGGTGGGCGCGCTGTGGGGCATCGGGGAGGTGGAAGCGTTCCAATGAACCAGGTACGATTCACAAAGCTGGCGGCGCCGCTGCTGGCTGTGACCTTTGCCGTGGCGGCAGCCTTGCCCGCGGCAGCGGCCCCGGAGGTGGACAAGAGCAAGGCGGTCATTGACAATGCCGGCATTCTCTCCACCCAGACCGAGACCGTCATCACCAATCTGTCGGAGGCGCTCAGCGACACCTGCGGCGCCCAGATCGGCGTCTACACTGTGGACCAAATCGGCAACTCCACCATGGAGGGGTATGCCTACGAGGTGTTCAACGCCTGGGGCCTGGGGGACGAGAACAAGGACAACGGCGTATTGCTGTTGCTCTCCTCAGGCGACGACGATTACTGGGCGGTGCAGGGCTCCGGCCTGGAGACGCTGCTGCCCACCACCACCCTCAGCCGCATCCTGCGGGATGACCTGGAGCCCAGCTGGGCCCAGAAAGACTACGATACCGGCACCCAGGCAACGGTGGAGGCTCTGGCGGAGGAACTGGCCCGCATCTACGGCGTGTCCATGGATGTACAGGCTGTGGCTGACGGCGACTTTACCTCAGTGGGCGGCAATGCCGCTGCACAGAAAGGGGGATTTCCTGTGGGAGCTGTGGTGCTCATCCTTGTTCTGGTTCTGGCAGTGGTTCTGATTCTGGCGACGCCCCGGTTCGGCGGTCCCCGTTACGGCGGCCCCCGCTACCGTGGCCCGCGGATGTTCTTCTTCTTCGGCCCTCCGCGTCCGCCTCGCCCGCCCCGGCCTCCCCGTCCGCCCCGCGGCCCTTATTACGGAGGACCCCGTCCGCCCCGCGGCGGTTTCGGCGGTCCCAGGCCCGGAGGGCCCAGACCCGGCGGCGGTCCCCGTCCCGGGGGCGGGGCACGCCCGGGCGGATTCCGTGCGGGCGGTGGTTCCACACGCGGCGGCGGCGCAGGACGCCGCGGTTAATTGAACGGCGGGAAATGACCCGCTGTGGAGGTTTTGCAAATGTTGGATCAGGCATTCAATACCGTTTATACCAAGTTCAAGCTGCACTTTTACCAGAAAGTGTTCAGCCGGTTTGAAAACCGGGAGGCGACCCTGACGACGGTGGAGTCCTTCTGCATGGAAGGCATCATGGCGCTGGGCAATCCCACTGTGGCGCAGTTTGCCCAGGCGATGCACATCTCGACGCCCAACGCCTCCTACAAGATCAACAGCCTGATCCAGAAAGGCTACGTGGAGAAGGTGCGCTCCGAGACCGACCGGCGGGAGTATCACCTGCGCCCGACGCAGAAATATCTGGATTACTACAACATCAGCTATGCCTACTTACAGACGGTGGTGGACCGGGTCAAGGCGCGGTTCTCCCCGGAGGACGTGGCCAAGCTGGACGAGATGCTCACCGTCGTGGGCAACGAGCTGATGCCGGAGATCGCTGCCCCGGAAACCAAGGACTGACCGCTGATCTTGATTCTCCACCCATCCCATAGAAAGTGCACAGCCGCCATCCGGCTGCCGGACTTCCGGCGACCGGACGGCGGCTGTTTTGTCTGGCACCGGCATGGCCGGAAGAAGCCCGTGCACCAAAATTTTCCCCGATTTTTGACAGAGAATTGCGTTTTTTGCCCTGCAAGATTATAATGTTGTTTATGCGGCTCTGCTGCGGCGGGACCGCTTTTTTGGTGGAATCGTTTGGAAAAGGAGAGTTTTTGGAGTGAAGAGAGAAAATTTCAATTCCCGGCTTGGCTTTTTGCTGGTCAGTGCCGGGTGCGCCATCGGCATCGGCAATGTCTGGCGCTTCCCCACGGTCACGGGAGAGAACGGCGGCGGTGTGTTCGTGCTGTTCTACCTGCTGTTTCTGATCACCATGGGCATTCCCGTCCTGACCATGGAGCTGGCCGTCGGCCGTGCGGGCCGCGCCAGCGCCGGCGAGGCCTACCGCAATCTGGAGCCCAAGGGCACCAAGTGGCACTGGCATGGCTGGGCCTGCCTGATTGGCAGTGTGGTGCTGATGATGTACTACACCACCGTCACCGGCTGGATGATGAGCTACTTTGTCAAGTTCATCACCGGCACCTTCACCGGCCTGTCCGCCGAGGCGGTGCCCAATGTTTTTGTGGACCTGCTGGCCGACCCCTTTGAGATGGGCTTCTGGATGGCGGTGGCCGTGGTGCTGGGCTTTGTGGTGTGCAGCTTCGGCCTGCAGAAAGGTCTGGAGCGCATCAGCAAGTGGATGATGGTGGCGCTGCTGCTGCTCATCGTTGTGCTGGCGGTGCACAGCATTCTGCTGCCCGGGGCAGGGGAGGGCCTGTCCTTCTTCCTGCTGCCTGACTGGGGCCGTGCCATGGAGCAGGGCCTGGGCAGCGTCATCGTCGCCGCCATGAACCAGTCCTTCTTTACCCTCAGCCTGGGCATCGGCGCCATGGAGATCTTCGGCAGCTACATGAAGCGCGACCACGCCCTGGCCGGTGAGGCCGCCCGCATCTGTGTGCTGGATACCTTTGTGGCGGTGTCGGCGGGCCTGATCATATTCCCGGCCTGCTTCACCTTCGGTATCTCGCCGGATTCGGGGCCCAGCCTCATCTTCCAGACGCTGCCCAATGTCTTTACCAACATGTCGGGCGGCCGCCTGTGGGGCGCACTGTTCTTCCTGTTCATGACCTTCGCCAGCTTCTCCACCGTGCTGGCCGTGTTCGAGAACATCATCGCCTGCGTCATGGACCTGCTCCATTGGTCCCGCAAAAAGGTCTGCGTCATCGGCGGTATCTTCATCCTGATCGCTAGCCTGCCCTGTGTGCTGGGCTACAATGTGTGGGGCGCCTTTGCTCCTCTGGGGGAGGGCACCACGGTGCTTGATCTGGAGGACTTCATCGTCTCCAACCTCCTCCTGCCCCTGGGCAGCCTGGTCTACCTGCTGTTCTGCGTCAGCCGCTGGGGCTGGGGTTTTGACAACTATATCAAGGAAGCCAACGACGGCCAGGGCCTCCGCATGCCCCGGGTGCTCAAACCCTATTTCCAGTTCATTCTGCCCATCCTCATCCTGGTCATTCTCGTCCAGGGTCTGGTGCCCACCATCACCAAGCTGATGGGCGCCTGAGAAACGCTTCTCATGCCCGCTCTGCTCCCCGGCAGGGCGGGCTTTTTTTGCATGTGGGATCGGCTTGGCGGTGGATGTGGGGACAAGGTGTTCCAGGGGCTCGCCCTCACGCTGTCCGATGTGATATAATAAAAAAAGAGGGTGCTTTTCTGCGCGGGATTTTGTCCCGTGGGAGGAAGCGGGAATGACAGCAGGGAGCAAGGAGGGCGCTATGCAGCCGAATCTGACCGAAGAAGAACGCAATTGCCTGGCCGGCTATCTGGCCGGCTGGGCGGATACCGTGGACGCGCTGCGGATGCGGCAGTATATCCAGCACGGCAGCGTCACTACCTACGAGCATTGCATGCGGGTGGCAGCCATCAGCTTCTGGCTCAACCGGCGGCTGAATCTGGGCTGTGACGAGGCCAGCCTGGTGCGGGGGGCCTTCCTGCACGATTTTTATTTGTACGACTGGCACCTGCCGCACCGGGAGATGGGACTGCATGGGTTCACCCATCCGGCCACGGCCCTGGCCAACGCCGAGGCCCGCTACGCCCTCAACGACCGGGAACGCAATGTGATCCGCAGCCATATGTGGCCGCTGACGCTGCTGACCCCGCCCCGCTGCCGGGAGGCCGCCGTCGTCTGTGTGGCGGATAAACTGTCCTCCACCACCGAGACGCTGTGGGAGCGCCGCCGTCCCATGGTGCCCGCCGCCCAGACAGCAGGCCGGCACTGACCCGGCCCCTGCCAAACCGAAGCACACAAAACAGAACGCGCCGTCCGGTACCCTATGTTCAGGGAAACGCCGGGCGGCACTCTTTTATGTTTTGGGACGATGCCGGATACGGGATGGCCGCAAATCTATCTCAAAACAAAAATAATATATTGAAAAACAATAAAAAACACTTGAAAAACAATATGTCCTGTGGTATGCTGTTGCCATACCGGAAGGAGGACTGTCCCATGCCGAAGCAAAATCAAACTGCGCACTCCCTTTGGGATGACCGCAAAAGCATTGCCCTGACCCGGGTGGTTACCGTGGCCATCTTTTTTGTCTGCATTGCCGTGGCCATCATGGGCCCGGCCATTGTGGACTGGCTGATCGCCCGGGGCCGTGTGGGGGTGCAGGGCCCGGCGGTGCGCTGGGTGATGCTGGGCCTTGGCTATCTGCTGGCCGCCCTGGCGCTGTGGATGCTGTGGAACCTGTTCCGCTTTCTCACCCGGCTGGAACAGGGCCAGGTGTTCGTGCCCCAGACGGTGGAAGCGCTGCGCCGCATCAGCCGGTGCTGTGCCGCTGCGGCGGTCATCTGCATCCCCTCGGGGGCGGTGCTGTATTTCCCCTTTGCCTGCATGGGCATTGCGGCGGGATTCATGGCCCTCATTGTGCAGGTGGTCAAACATGCCTTTGAACAGGCCCTGAAAATGAAAGACGAACTGGACTTTACCATCTAAAAGGAGCTGCTGTCCATGCCCATCACTGTCAATCTGGATGTCATGATGGCCAGGCGGCACATCGGCGCGGGAGAACTTGCCGAAAAAATCGGCATCACGCCGGCAAACCTGTCCATCCTCAAAAACAACAAGGCCAAGGCGGTGCGGTTTTCCACCCTGGAAGCCCTCTGCCGGGCGCTGGACTGCCAGCCGGGGGATCTGCTGGAATACCGCCCCGGCCCGGATGACGACGTCCCCTGACCCCCACTGCCCAACCTGTAAACCCGTCCGCCCTGTGCTGACACGGCGGCCATAAGACGCGGCTGACGGAATGCCCGGTCTTTCGCGGGAAGCTTGCCCGCAGAAAAAAATACCGCCCCTTCCCATCACCGCGCAGAAAGGAAAACCGGATATGGATTTCATGCCGAAAGAGGGCGCTTCCCGTCCCCTTTATTCAAGTGCACCCGATTATCAGGAAAACTTTCCCCCCATCTCCAGGCCGGCCACCCCGTGGGCCCCGCCCAAGGGGTTTGCCGCGGCGGCGCTGTTCAGCTACCTGCCCGCCTATCTGTATACCCGGTGCATTCTGTTCGGGCCGGACTACCGCTGGGCCATGCCGGTTTTTGCGGTGGTGTATCTTGTGGGGGTGGAGCTGCTCTGCCGCCTGCAGCGCCGCGCCGACACCGCCGAGAGCCGTTTCTGGATGGTCTGCTGGCTGGTGCAGAGTTTTGCCGTCATGGTGTTTGACGCCCACACCGGGACAACCTGGCTGCTGCAATGGCTGGCCTGGCATGCCACCGCCGTCTACTGGACCATGTGCCGCACTGGCATGCTCTGTGCCGGACAGAGCGGTCTCTGGACGCCCGTGGATCTTGTGCTGGGCGTGACGGCCCTGCCCTGGCGGGACTTCCTTCTGCGGGCCCGCACCCTGGCCCACGGGGCAAAGCATCTGCTGCACCGGGCCGGTGGCAGCTCCCGCAAGGTCCTGGGCGGGGCGTTCAGCGCGGCGGCAGCACTGGCCGTCTGCCTCTTTGCCTGGAGCCAGCTGGCCGGGGTGGATGCCACCTTCGCCCGTCTGGGGGAAGGGGTGTTCCAGTGGCTGCATACGCTGCTCTCCCTGGACACGGTGGCCGTCCTGATCCTCTCCCTGCCGGTGGGGGCCTGGCTGTTCGGACTCATCGGGGGCGGACTCCGCCGCGAGACCCCGCCTGTGACGGAAGGGGCGCTGGAAGCCGGCCTGGCCGCCCTGCCGCGGCTGCCCGTCTCCACCGGCTATCTGGTGCCGGGGGCGCTGTGCGGGGTCTATGCTCTCTTCTTCGGGGTACAGGCCGTTGAGTTTCTCTCGGCAGCAGGGCAGGGGCTCACCGCCCGGGCGGCCTCTGACTTTGCCGTCACCGGATTCTGGGAACTCTGCCGCATCCTGCTGCTGGATTTTGTGATTGTGGCCGCCCTGCGCCTGTTCGGGGCCCGGCCGCTGCGTCAGGCGGGCAGCCAGCGCCGTCTCATGGCGGTGTTCGGCGTGTTCGGGTTTCTCTTTGCCGCCCTGGCTGCGGCCAAGCTGGGCACCTATATTGTGCTGTATGGGCCTACGCCCCAGCGGATGCTGTCCGGGTGGTTCCTGGCCGTGCTGCTGGTCTGGTGCGTGCTGGCGGTGGTGTGGCTGTTCCGTCGGATCCCGGCCGCCCGCATTGCCGTGCTGGTGCTGGCGGGCAGTTTTACCATGCTGTGCTGTGTGGACATCGAGGGCTTCTGCCTCCGTCAGAATATTGACCGTTATCGGGCGGGAACCATCTCCACGGTGGACGCGGAACTGTTCCATGCCTGCGGCGTGCCCTACGAGGACCGGCTCTCCCGGTTTGCCGCCGCTGCGCTCAACGAGGCGGACTGGTTCACCGGCCGCAGCAGCATCGAGATCGGTGAGGTGTATTACGACGTCAGCGGCTGTGCCGCCGGCACCTGCTATCTGGAGCTGCCCGACGGCAAACTGGCCCTGCATTTTTCCGGCAATGTCTGCACCGGGACCGAAGTCCTGCCGGAGGGATGAAGAAATGACAAAGAAAAATATGGTGTCCGCCGTACTGTTTCTGGCGCTCTCGCTGGCGGGGGTGTGGCTGGCGTTCTCCCGGGTGGAGAGCTTCCGCAATGCCCGGAGGCTGAAGGCATCCCTCACCGCCCTGCCCCAGGGCACCACTACCCTGGAGGAGGCAGTGCCTTTTGACTGGGAGGCGGTATACAGTTTTGAGCCCTATACCAGTCGGGAGGAGATTGCCCGGACCATCGGTTTTGACAGCCCGGAGATCGCAGAGACCATCGGGGAGGGGGTTACCCAGCTGATTTTTGTCCGGGAGGACAGGGTGGTGCTGTGTGTCTGTGCCTACCCGGAAAATCTTGGCTACGATGTTGACTTTACCGGATGCGTGCGGTATGGTGAACATACCCCGTTTACCGTCCGGCAGGGGAGTGTGGTACGTCTTTGCCGGGGAGCGGTATGAGGGAGTTTCGGAGAACAGAGGATTTTTCTATGCAGGAACAATACAACCGTACCCGGCGGCTGCTGGGCCAGCCCGCCCTGGACACGCTGCGCGGAGCCCATGTGGCGGTTTTCGGCATCGGCGGAGTGGGCGGCCACGCGGCCGAGGTGCTGGCCCGCAGCGGCGTGGAGGAGCTGACCTACGTGGACAACGATACCGTTGCCCCCTCCAACCTCAACCGCCAGATCGTGGCGCTGCATTCCACCCTGGGACAGTACAAGGTGGATGTCATGGCGGCCCGCACGGCGGACATCGACCCCGACATCCGGGTCCATGCCCTGCGGATGTTCTACGGCCCCGATACGGCGGCGGATATCGACCTGACACAGTTTGATTATGTGCTGGACTGCATTGACACCGTCTCCTCCAAGCTGATGCTCATTGAGCGGTGCAAGCAGGCGGGAGTGCCCGTGCTTTCCAGCATGGGGGCGGCCAACAAGATGGACCCCACCGCCTTCCGGGTGGCGGACATCTCCCAGACCAGCGTCTGCCCCCTGGCCCGGATCGTCCGCCTGGAATGCCGCAAACGCCGGCTGGGCAAGCTCAAGGTGGTCTTTTCCACCGAGCAGCCCCTGGCTCCGCTGCCCCAGGACGACGGGGAAGCCGCCGCTCCCGGCCGCCGCACCGTGCCGGCCTCCAACGCCTTTGTGCCCGCGGCCTGCGGGCTGGTCATGGGGGGCGAGGCGGTCAAGGACCTGCTGCGCATGGCGGGTACCCTGCGCCCCGACGCATGAAACGCAGAAATAGGAAATCAAGCAGCCCCGCGGGTGGGCCGGAGATCCGGCTTTGCCCGCGGGGCTGTTTTGCTGTATGCCGGTCAGGGCGTTCCCCGGTACTGCCGGGGCGTCATGCCGTAGCGGGCCTTGAACCGGCGGTTGAAGTTGGAGAGGTTTTCAAATCCGGCCTGTTCGGCAATGCTCAGCACGGTGCCGTCGGTGGTGCGCAGCAGTTCCGCCGCCGCGGCCAGCCGCCGCTCGTTGAGATAGGCGCCGAAGGTGGTGCCGGTCATCTTTTTGAACCACCGCATAAAATGGCTGGCACTGCATCCGCACACTGCGGCGGCATCCGCCACCGAGAGCGGCGCGGCGCAGTTGTCCTCCACCCGCTGCAGAAGGGTTTTCAGCCGGGCGGCGCTCACGCTGTCGGGCGGGGCAGGGGGCAGGCTCTGCCCCGCCAGCAGCAGCGCCACAAAGCGCAGCATGGCGCCCTTGACCCCCAGCTCAAACCCGCTGCGCCGGGTGCGGGAGAATTCCTCCGCCTCTGCCAGGCATTCGGCCAGGGCCGGATACCCCGCATCCTCCAGAGAGATCCGGGCCGGCAGCGTCAGCCGTCCCGCCTGCAATGGCATCAAATAGTGCTGTGCACACAGGTCGTCCGTACCGCCCAGAAGGGAGAGGGAAAAGATGAAATTCTCGTATTCCATCCGCTTTCCGGGGGACTGCCGCAAGCCGTGCAGTGTCCCCGGAGGCAGTACAAAAATATCCCCCGCCCGGGCCTCCAGAACATTGAGGGCGACCTGGGCAAGTCCGGCGCCGCGCTTGACGTAAATCAGCTCCATGCTGTTCTGCCAGTGCAGCGGAACCCCCTCAAAATCGTCCGGAATGGCGCATGGATAGATGTTGAAGGGAAACAATGCGCTGCCGTGCTCCTTTTCGTCCTGGTAAGCGGGCGTTTGTGCGGGGGTCGCAGCCTGTGCCATCCTGGTACCTCCTTCCCCGGTGAGGGAGCTGGTTGAAGGGTAATTATGATAGGATAATACCATAAAATGCAAGGATAGTGCAAGATACCAGGGGGAAAGTGTGATAATACTACATGATAAGGATGCGCCGGACGGTGCATCCCTGCCGATGCCTGATGTGAGCGAAAAATCCATATTACAACCTGCGCTGTTCCGGGCACGGCCACAGAGAGGATCTGTCCACTGCAACGAAGGAGTTGATCTGCATGAAAGGGACCATCCAGCAAAATCTGATTGAACTGACCGGCAAGCCTGTTGCGGATTGCACCGATCAGGAACTGTATCTCGCCCTTCTCACCCTTGTCCGCCGGGAAAGCGAAGCACGCCGCACCCCGGTGACGGGCAAGAAGCTGTATTATATTTCCGCTGAATTTCTCATCGGCAAACTGCTTTCCAACAACCTCATCAACCTGGGCCTCTACGACGAGGTGAAAGCCTGCCTCAAGGAGGCGGGCAAGAGCCTGTCCGCCATCGAGGAGGTGGAGCCGGAACCCAGCCTGGGCAACGGCGGCCTGGGACGTTTGGCTTCCTGCTTCCTGGATTCGCTGGCCACCATGGATCTGCCGGGGGACGGCATCGGCCTGCGGTACCACTTCGGCCTGTTCCGGCAGGATCTGTCCCAGGGTGTCCAGCGGGAGGAACCCGACCCCTGGCTGACCGATCACAGCTGGGCCGAGCCCACCGACACGGTGTTCCCCGTCAGCCTGGGCGGACATACCGTCAACGCCCGGCTCTACCGCCTGGCCGTGACCGGCTACGAGGGCCGCACCAACACCCTGTACCTCTTTGACCTGGACACCATCGACGAGTCCATCGTCACCGAGGGCATCCGCTTTGACAAGACCGACATTGAAAAATGCCTGACCCTCTTCCTCTACCCCGACGACTCCGACGAGGCGGGCCGCCTGCTGCGCATCTATCAGCAGTACCTCATGGTGTCGGCGGGGGCCCAGCTCATTCTGGCCGAGTGCCAGGCTCGGGGCAGCAATCTGCATGACCTGGCGGACTACGCGGCCATCCAGATCAACGACACCCATCCCAGCATGGTTATCCCCGAGCTCATCCGCCTGCTGGAGGAGAAGGGCATCGCCTTTGACGAGGCGGTGCAGATCGTCACCGACACCTGCGCCTACACCAACCACACCATTCTGGCCGAGGCGCTGGAGACCTGGCCCTGGAGCTATCTGGAAAAGGTGGTGCCCCAGCTCATGCCCATCATCGGCAAGCTGGACGACCTGGCCCGCACCCGCACCGACGACACCCGCCTGGCGGTGGTGGATGAACACGGCGACGTCCACATGGCCCATATGGACATCCACTTCACCCACTCCACCAACGGCGTGGCGGCGCTGCACACCGAGATCCTGAAAAACACCGAGCTCAACGGGTTCTACCGCCTCTACCCCGAAAAGTTCAACAACAAGACCAACGGCATCACCTTCCGCCGCTGGCTGCTGGAATGCAACCCGGCCCTGGCTGCCGAGATCGAAAAGCTCATCGGACCCGAATTCAAGAAGGATGCCTCCCAGCTGGAACAGCTGATGCAGTATACCAACGCGGCGGAAAACGACGTGGTGGTGCTCCAGCAGTTTGCCCAGATCAAGGCCGACAACAAGAAGGCCCTGGCCGCCTGGCTGGGGGAGAAGGGCGTCAGGGTGGACCCCGAGGCCATGTTCGACATCCAGATCAAGCGCCTGCACGAGTACAAGCGCCAGCAGCTCAACCTGCTCTATCTGATCCACCAGTATTTCGAGATCAAGGCCGGGCACACCCCGGCGGTGCCGCTGGTGAGCATCTTCGGCGCCAAGGCCGCGCCCGCCTACACCATCGCCAAGGATATCATCCATGCCATCCTGACCCTGAGCAAGGTCATTGCCGCCGACCCCGAGGTCTCCCGCTGGCTGCAGGTGGTGTTTGTGCCCAACTATAACGTCACCACGGCGGAAAAGCTCATCCCCGCCTGCGACCTGTCCGAGCAGATCAGCCTGGCCTCCAAAGAGGCTTCCGGCACTGGCAACATGAAGTTTATGCTCAACGGCGCCCTGACCCTGGGCACCATGGACGGCGCCAACGTGGAGATCGCCGACCTGGTGGGCAGCGACAATATCTATATCTTCGGCGCCAGCAGCAATCAGGTCATCCACCGCTATGCGGCGAGGGACTACTGCGCCCGGGAATGGTACGAGGCCGACCCCAACCTGCGCCGTGCCATCGACTTCCTGACCGGTCCCGAGATGCTGGCCGCCGGCCGCAGCGAAAATCTGGAACGGCTGAAAAACGAGCTCATCCACAAGGACTGGTTTCAGACGCTGCCCGACTTCAACGCCTACGTGGTGCGCAAGGATCAGGCCCTGGCGGATTACGCCTTTGATCCCCTGGGCTGGACCCGCCGCGCCCTCATCAACATTGCCAAGGCGGGCTATTTCTCCTCCGACCGCACCATCGCGGAATATAACCGGGATATTTGGCACCTGACCGCCCAGCACTGACCTTGCAATGGGGCCCGGACACAGGGTATAATAGAGGTGTCAACAACAGAACAGACAAACATTCAGGGACGGCTGTCGGGTTGGCAGCCGTCCCTTTCGTGTCTGCGCATTTTTGCAGAGTGCGCAGGCATGTTCTGGCATCGCGCAGGCGGCGCCGCATCAGGAGGAGTGACAGGCAATGAGAGAACAGCAGGCGGCGGCGCTGCCCGCCTACACCGGCAAGGATCTGGGTGCCACCTGGCAGAAGGACCGCACTGTATTCAAGCTGTGGGCCCCCACGGCATCGGCCGTGCGGGTGCTGCTGTATGCCACCGGCTCGGACGATGAGCCCGATGCCGGGCTGCGGGGCTATCACCTGATGGAACCCGCCGGACAGGGCGTCTGGCAGGTCCATGTGGAGGAGGACCTCAACGGGGTCTACTATGTCTATGCCCTGCAGTTTGAGGGGCAGGAGGGGGAAGTCCTCACCGCCGACCCCTACGCCAGAGCCTGCGGCATCAACGGGCGGCGCAGCATGGTCATTGACCTGGCCTCCGCCGCGCCGGAGGGCTGGGACAGGGACCGCCGCCCGGAGATCCCTGCCCACGCCCGCTGCATCTGGGAGACCCACGTGGGGGACTTTTCGGCGGACCCGGCCGGCGGCGTGCCGGAGGAGTGGCGGGGCAAATATCTGGGCTTCACGGCGGACAGCACCTGCCTGGACGGCGATCCGGAAAAGCCCACCTGTCTGGCCTATTTGAAAAAGCTGGGGGTGAGCCACGTGCAGCTCATGCCCATCTTTGACTTTGACCGCACCGACGAGGCCGACCCTAACGCCTACAACTGGGGCTATGATCCTCTCAACTACAACGTGCCGGAGGGCAGCTATGCCACCGATCCCTACCACGGGGAGGTCCGGGTGCGGGAATGCCGTGCCATGATCGCCGCCATCCACCGGGCGGGGCTGGGCGTGGTGATGGACGTGGTCTATAATCACACCTATCAGCCCGGGGGCTGGCTGGAGCGCACGGTGCCCGGCTACTACTGCCGCCGCACGCCGGACGGCCACCTGACCAACGGCTCGGGCTGCGGCTGCGACCTGGCCAGCGAGCGCCGGATGATGCGCAAATATATCGTGGACTCCTGCCTGTACTGGGCGAAGGAATACCATGTGGACGGTTTCCGCTTCGACCTCATGGCGCTGGAGGACGTGGAGACCATGAACGCCATCCGCGCCGCCCTGGACGCCCTGCCCGGCGGGCGGGACATCCTGATGTACGGCGAGCCCTGGACGGGGGGCGGCACCTGTATGGATGCAGGCGCCCGGCCGTCGGACAAGGGAGCCCTGGATGTGCTGGACCCGCGCATCGGCTTTTTCTGCGACGCCACCCGGGACGACATCAAGGGCGGGGTGTTTGACGCCCGCTCCCCCGGGTACGTCAACGGCGGCCCCTACCACGGGGTGCATCTGCTCCATGCCGTGGATGCCTGGCTGGACGGCGAGGCGGGCTTCCGCCCCCGGGCAGCGGGCCAGGTGGTGCAGTATGTCTCGGCCCACGACAACTATACCCTGTGGGACAAGCTCAAGCTGGTGGCGGGCCGCACCGATTTCAGCGCCCCCGACGCCGACCTGCTAGCCCAGAACCGCATGGCGGCGGGGATCTACCTCACCTGCCGGGGACTGCCTTTCATGCTTTCGGGGGAGGAGTTCGCCCGCACCAAGGGCGGCAACGGCAATTCCTACCTGGGCCCCCAGCCGGTGAATCAGCTGGACTGGCGCCGCGCCGCCGGGATGCAGCCTCTGGTGGACTACTACCGGGGACTGCTGGCCATCCGCCGCGCCCATCCCGAACTGTCCGGGGCGGCGGGGGAGACGGCCCCCATCCTGCTGGCGCTGCCGGGGTGGCTCATCGGCTTCGTGCTGGAAAAGCTGGACGGCAAGGGGGAGCTGGCCGTCTACTACAACCCGGAGACAACCTCCCAGTGGGTGGAACTGCCCGGCGGCCCGTGGCGTCGCCTGTGCGACGGCACCCGCGCCGACGCTGTGCCGTTCGGGGAAAAACTGTCCGGCCATGTGGAGCTGGCCCCCGTCAGCGTCAACATTTTTATCCGCCAGTAAGGGCAAAAAAGCCCCGCCCGGCTTGCCAAACAGTGCCGTGCGGGGTATAATGATATGTCAACAACAAAACAGGGAACCGAAAAGGGGATATTACTATGGAAACGATGGGCAACCTGCGCCGCACCAACTACTGCGGCGAGGTCAGCATGGCGAATGTGGGCCAGGAGATGACAGTCTGCGGCTCCATCGCCCGCAGCCGCGACAAGGGCGGCATCATCTTCGCCGACCTGCGGGATACCACCGGCATTCTGCAGCTGGTGTTCGACGAGGACACCCCCAAGGACGTCTTTGCCAAGGCCGAAAGCCTGAAGAGTGAATATGTGGTCATCTGCCGCGGCAAGCTGCGGGAGCGTGCCTCCAAGACCGACAAGATCTCCACCGGCGATGTGGAGCTCTACGTCTCGGAGCTGTGCATCCTCAGCGAGGCACAGACCACGCCGTTCGAGATCCGCGACGGCATCAATGTCAACGATGACCTGCGCCTGCGCTACCGCTATCTGGACCTGCGCCGTCCCTCCATGCATGAGCCGATTGTGCTGCGCTCCAAGATCTGCCAGATCATCCGCAACTATTTCTGCGACAACCACTTCTGTGAGATCGAGACGCCCACCCTCATCAAGTCCACGCCGGAGGGCGCCCGTGACTATCTGGTGCCCAGCCGCGTGCAGCCGGGCCACTTCTACGCTTTGCCCCAGAGCCCCCAGCTCTACAAGCAGATCCTCATGCTGTCCGGCTTTGACCGCTACTTCCAGATCGCTCGCTGCTACCGGGACGAGGACCTGCGCGCCGACCGTCAGCCCGAGTTCACCCAGGTGGACGAGGAAATGTCCTTTGTCACCGAGGACGATATCATGACCATCAACGAGGGTCTGATCAAGCGTCTGTGGAAGGAAATGCTGGGCATCGACGTGGCCACGCCCTTCGTCCGCATGCCCTGGGCGGAAGCCATGTCCCGCTTCGGCTCCGACAAGCCCGACACCCGCTTCGGCCTGGAGATCCAGGATGTCACCGAGGTGTTCCGCGGCACCGAGTTCAAGCCCTTCGCCGCTGTACTGGAGGCGGGCGGTTCCATCCGCGCCATCAATGCCAAGGGCATGGCCGACAAGCTCAGCCGCAAGAACATCGACAAGCTGGGCGACGTGGCCAAGACCTACGGCGCCAAGGGCCTGGCATACAGCCGCCTGACCGCCGACGGCACCTCCTCCAGCTTTGAGAAGTTCCTCACCGAGGAGGAAAAGACCCGCCTCTACCAGGCCATGAACCTGGAGACCGGCGACGTGCTGCTCATCGTCAGCGACAACGACTGGGTCAAGGCCTGCACCGCTCTGGGCCAGGTCCGTCTGGACATTGCCCGCAAGCATGACCTGATTGACCCCGACCTCTTCAACTTCCTGTGGGTGGTGGACTTCCCGCTGTTTGAGTACAGCGAGCAGGAAGGCCGCTGGATGGCCATGCACCATCCCTTCACCCTGCCCCGTGCCGAGGACATCGACAAGGTGGAGAGCGACCCCGGCGCCTGCCGTGCGGTTGCCTACGACATCGTCCTCAACGGCGTCGAGATGGGCGGCGGCTCCATGCGTATCAACGACCCCGCCCTGCAGGACCGCATGTTCCATGCCCTGGGCTTCACCGAGGAGAAGGCCCGTCAGAGCTTCGGCTTCCTGATGGACGCCTACAAGTACGGTGCACCCCCGCACGGCGGTATGGCCTACGGCCTGGACCGCATGGTCATGCTCATGCTCAAGAAGGACTCCATCCGTGACGTCATCGCCTTCCCCAAGGTACAGAACGCCGGCGAGCCCATGTCCGGCGCCCCCGATGTGGTCGATCCCCAGCAGCTCAAGGATCTGTCCATTGCGCTGACGCTGGCAGACAAGTAAACCATTACCCTGCGGGCGCATCCCTTCCATCCGGGATGCGCCCGTTTTTTGCGGCAAAAATACAGGCAGGGCCCGCAGCGGGAGCGTTCTCTCGCTGCGGGCCCTGCCTTTTGTGTATCAGAGGAAAAACGGGTCAGTACTTGGGACCGGAGGATTTCGGCGGCTGGTTCTCTCTGCCGGGGGCAGGTGTTTCCGCCGGGGCCTCGTCGGTGGGGACGGTGTAGGTGGCTTCCGGACCGGCGCCGGGGGCCGGGGGAGAGGGCGGCCCGGGACGGGGACGGCGGGGATGAGTCCTGGCCCGGCGGCGTCCCGCCAGGACACAGAGCACGATGATGACCGCCGCCACCAGGATCAGGGGCATCAGGTAGACCACGGCCAGGAAAACATTCTGCACCAGGGAGGCAAAAGCCCGCCAGCCGCCGAAGAAGGCCTCGGCCAGACGGTCGGCAAAGGTGACGCCGGTGGGGGTCAGGGTGGCGACCTCGCTCAGGTAGATGTCCACGGTGGAGTAGGTCACCTGATCCTGCATGGCCCGCAGCTGACCGGTGTAGCTCTCGATCTGGTACTGCACGTCGGACAGCTGGCTCTCGATCTCCAGCAGGTCGGCGGTGGTCTCGGCCTGGTCGGCCAGCTGGTTCAGGCGGTCGCGCTGGGCCTCCAGGGCGGTCAGGCGGGCCTCCACGTCAATGTAATTGCTGGTGATGTCGTCGGTGCTCTCACTCTGGCTCAGGACGTTGCCCGTCTCACCGAGGGAGGTCAGCAGGGAAGCATAGTTTTCCACCGGCACGCGCACGGTATACTGGGCGCTGCGGTTGGCGTCCTGGGCGTTGCCGTACTGGTAGGAACTCTCCAGATAGGCCCCCGCCGCCTCCACTGCATCCAGAATGCCCTGCCGGGTGGTGTCGTAGTCGGTGGATTCCATCTCCACGCTGGCGGTGTAGACGATCTTGCGGGAGGACTCGGCGGTGGCCTCCGGGGAGATCAGGGGCGCGCTGCTGCCGGAACCGGCCGATTCCTGGGGTGCGGAGGCCGAGGAGTCCATGGTGACCTCGGTGGTCCCGGCGGCGGTGCCGTTGCTCTTGGCGCCGCAGCCTGCCAGCCCCAGCAGCAGGGCAGCGGCCAGCGCAAACCCGGTCAGCCGGATGGGGAAACGGTTGTCTTTCATGTCTTCACACTCCTTTGTACTGCGCCGGAGGGACGGGGCCGGGGATGCGCCGCCGCCCTGGGCGTGGTGGAATTTCCTTTCACTGCCTTTCACTACTATAACACGGAAAAAGTCCCGGAATGTTTCTTCCTCCTGGAATATTTTGGGGACCGGCGGCCGGGAAAAGAAGGACAGCCTCCGCCGTGCCTTTTCCAAGGACACGGCAGAGGCTGTCGCAGGTCAGTTGAGCGTCTTTTCCATGGCGCGGCGGCATTCGGGGCAGAGATAGTGCACCGTCAGCTGGTAGGAGCGCACCTCGGTCCTGATGGCGGCTTCCAGTTCCCGCACCAGTCCCACCACCGGCACGTCGCGCAGGCTGTGGCAGCCGTCGCAGTACAGGTGCCCGTGGGGGGCGGCAGTCTTGTCAAAACGGTCGGGGCCGGAGGGCATCTCCAGCCGGGCAATTTCGTGATCCTGTTCCATCAGCTTGAGGTTGCGATAGACCGTGCCCCGCGCAATGCTGGGCATGCGGCGGCGTGCCTCGGCAAAGATCTCATCGGCCGTCAGATGGCCGGGATCGTTGTGCATGATGTCAAGGATCAGAGCACGTTGTCTGGTCATGGGCGGTGGATCCTTTCTGATTTAGATTCATTCTTAATTATAAGAATACTCTATCCAGGACTTCCTGTCAAGCATTGTCGGATGGCCGCGGATAAAAAAATATAGAACTTTCGCAAAAAAACGCTTGACTTTGCCGGGAGAACCGTGTATTATAATTTCAGACAAAATCTTAAAAATTTGACAGAAATCACGATATTACATTTTGAATCAGGAGGATATTGACTATGGAATTCAAAGGCAGCAAGACCGAGAAAAACCTGTGGGAAGCTTTCGCCGGCGAGAGCCAGGCCCGCAACAAGTACACCTACTTTGCCTCCAAGGCCAAGAAGGAAGGCTATGAGCAGATTGCTTCCCTGTTCACCTCCACCGCCGACAACGAGAAGGAGCATGCCAAGATCTGGTTCAAGCTCCTGATGGAGGGCGGCGAGATTCCCGATACCCTGACCTGCCTCAAGATGGCCGCCGCCGGTGAGAACGAGGAGCACACTTCCATGTATCCCCGCATGGCTGCCGAGGCCAAGGAGGAGGGCTTTGACGACATCGCCCGCCTGTTCTCCATGGTTGCCGACATCGAGAAGGAGCATGAGGAGCGCTACAAGGCCCTGGCCGCCAACATCGAGAACGGACGCGTCTTTGCCCGCGAGACCGAGCAGGTCTGGCAGTGCCGCAACTGCGGATACGTCTACATCGGCCTGCACGCTCCCGAAAAGTGCCCCGTCTGCGCCCATCCCAAGGCCTACTTTGAGCTGAAGAGCTCCAACTATTGATGGCGCACTGAACCACACAGACTGCCGCCCCCTCTCTGCGGAGAGGGGGCGGCTTTTTGTCATACAATCGTCAGAGATGTAAAAGAATCACAAAAATAATTTATAGTTATCTGAAATACTGGTATTATTATCCAATAACGAGAAGCGTTTGGCAAGGAAAAATCCATTCCCGGCCCCTGTCACCCGGATGGAAGAAAAAACTTTGCCCGTATGCAAAAAAAGGAGGTCATTGTGTGAAACTGCGTGTTGTATCCCTGTTTTGTGCCCTGGTTCTGTCGGTGTCCCTGCTGGCCGGATGCGGTTCGGCCGGGTCGTCCGACTCCGGCGCCGAGCCCCAGTCTGCCCCAGTCTGCCCCTGTCACCGAGGCCACGCCGGAACCTAACGCCGAACCTGCTGCCGAACCTGCGGCGGACCCCACGCCGGAACCGGACGTGGAGGAAGCGGAACAGGCTGAGATCCAGCTGGGCAGCTGGGACGGCCAGACCTACACCAACAGCTGGACGGGGATCACCTTCACGCTGCCGGATGGCTGGACACCGCTGACCAGTGAGCAGATCCTGCAGATCGTGGGCGCCGGCAACGACGTGGTGGAGGACAGCCTGGATCTGGAGTCGGGTTCTCTCTCGGCGGACACCGGCGGGATAGATACCTACGACTTTTATGCCATGCGTGCGGACGGCACCGCCGGTTTCTTCTGTGACATCGTGAACCCGGCCGCAGCGGGGACGCCCTCCATGACGCCGGAGGAATATGTACAGCAGGCCAGCGCCATGCTGCAGGTGATGGACGGGATCACCGTATCGACCGAGGAACCGGAGGAGACCACCTTCGGCCCCCTGTCCGGCATTCAGCTGAACATGACCACAACTGCCGACGCCACGGGACTGACCACAGCGATGAGCTACTTTGTCAGTGCAAAGGACGGCTATCTGCTGGTGTATTTCCTGTCGGCCAGTTCCCAGGAGGGGCTCACCGAAGTGATCGACCTGATCAAGCAGATCGACGGCACCCAGACCTGATCGTGGAATAAACAGAAAAAGGCCTCCGGTCTCTTGCATGAGACCGGAGGCCTTTCCTGACGGGGGCGTTACGGGTCAATGACGGTGGAGGTGCGCCCGATGCCTACCACCGCGGAGGCGAGCTTCTTCCAGGTATTGCAGCCGCAGACGCCGTCGGCGGTCAGGCCGAAGGCTTTCTGCGCCGCCTTGAGGGCGCTCTCGGTCCTGCTGCCGAAGGCGCCGTCCAGCGTGCCGGTGGAGTAGCCCAGGGCGTTGAGGGCATCCTGCAGGATCAGCACATAGGTGCTCTTGCTGCCCCGGCGGACGGTGGGATAGCCTGCCGTGGTGCCGGAACAGGCAGGCGTGCCGTAGCGGCGGTCAAAATGGACCCAGGTGGGGGTCATAGAGAGAGGCTCCACGTACCCCCAGGCTCCGGTGGCCACGGCGGTGTTGTAGATCTTGCGGCGGTTGGCACTGGTGGTGCTCTGGCCCACGTCGAAGGCGACACCGGCATAATGCTGGCTGGTGGTGCCGTGGCCGCCCTCCCAGATGCGCTTGAAGGCATATCCCACCGGGATGCTTGCGCCGTAACTGCGGCGGGTCAGGTTCCAGGCCTCCATGGCGGCCACCGTCGTCCACAGGACCGACGACTTGGAGGAGCCGCGGAACTCCCGTACCCGCAGGGTGGTACCGTAGCTGTATGGCATGGAATCGCTCTCGGACAGGGTGTAGGTGTACAGTTTGTCGGTGTAGGCGTCGTAAACAAATACTTTTGCCATGGTGTCATTCCTCCTCGGTCAAAAGGTCCCCCTGCAAGAGGCGCTCGTAGGGGGCGGCGGCCAGGCGCAGGCTTTCCCAGGTGGCATCGTCCACAATGCCCAGGGGTTCCAGCCCGGCGCGGATCTGGTAACTTTGCAGGGCGGTCTCGGTGTCGGTGTCCAGAACGCCGGTCTCGGGCACAAAGAGCGCCTGCACCTGCACGCTGGCCAGAATGTTCAGCCACTGCTGCACCTGCAGGACGGCAGGCCCCGCACTGCCCCTGGTCAGGGCGTGGCCCGGCCAGATGCCGTCCGGCTCGGGACGGGCGGCAGGAGGTGTGGCGCTGAGCAGCGCCAGCGCCGCGGCGTTGAAGGTGGCCCAGTCGTCGGCGTCCACCACGCCGCTTTCCGGCAGGTGGAAGGTTTTCTGGGCGCTTCTGACGCTGGCCTCCAGGGAATCCCCGAAATAGAGGGATTGATTCTCAGGGGGCTGGATGCCCTCCAGCCAGCTGGCCAGGAACTGCATGGTGCGGGAGAGCCACAGCACGCCGGCACCGCTGTCCCCGGGCGCCAGAGTGGCGGTAAAGTCGGGGGCAGTGCGGGCGGTTGCCACCGAACCGCTGGCGGCCAGGGTGATGGCGTTCTGGTAGATGCTCTGCCAGGTCAGCCGCCCGATGACCCCGTCGGCGGTCAGCCCGGCGTGCTGCTGCCAGGCGATGACCGCCCGCTGGGTCCCCTGACCAAAGACGCCGTCCACCGTCAGGGTGGGCTGGGCAGGGTAGTAGGCGGACAGGATGCGAAGGTAATACTGTGCCGCCCGCACCGGTGTGCCGCTGCTGCCCAGACGCAGCGTCATGACAAACTGCCCGGGAGCCACGTTGGGGTCGACCAGCTCATTGGCCACTGCAATGCCCACCTCGCTGAGCTTGTTCCAGGTCACGCGGCCCACCGCGCCGTCGGCCGTCAGCCCGAAGTAGCTCTGGAAGGCAGTCACCGCCGCTGCCGTGGCGCTGCCGTAATTGCCGTCCACCGTGATGGAGGGCAGCATGCTGTAATTGCCCGCGGCCAGCAGCAGCCAGAACTGCACCTGCCGCACGCTGTTGCCCTTGGACCCGGTGCGCAGGACGGTGCCCGGCCAGGCGGTGCCGCCGATATCGCTCTGTACGTCCACCCAGGCGGCATAGAGGGCTTCCCAGGTCTTTTGACCCACCACGCCGTCGGCCGTCAGCCCGGCACTTTTCTGGAAAGCGATGACCGACCGCTCGGTCCCTGACCCGAAATTGCCGTCCACCGACAGGGTGGGGATGGCGCTGTCAAACTCGGCCAGGCCCGACAGCCAGAACTGCACCTGTTCCACCTCGGTGCCGGTGCTGCCCCGGCGCAGGACCACCCCCGGCCAGGCGCCCGCCGAGATGACCGCGTCGAACTCCTCGCCCTCGCTGGTCAGCTGGGCCAGACGCTTGACCGAAACATAGATATAGCTGATTTTATACCACGTTGCCCGGCCCACCACGCCGTCCGCCGTGAGGGAGAAGTATTTCTGGAACGCCTTGACGCAGCTCTCGGTGGAAGAGTCGAAGGTTCCGGTCACCTCCGGTTTGCCGAAACCGGGGTAGTCCTTGGCAATGCGGGATAGCTGCTTCTGCAGCACCGATACCGCGGTGCCGGTGCTGCCCAGCCGCAGAGGCGTGCCGGGGTAGCTTTCCGGGATGGCGGTCAGGTTGGAACTGGTGGCCAGCTCGATACTGCTGCCGTAGTAGTAGCGCAGGATCTGCAGGGCGGATTTGCCCTCGTTGGCCCGGTCGACGGTGCCCCACTGCTTCATGCCGGCACAGGTGACGGACTTTCCGTCGCAGTATTCGGTGAAGTAGGGATCGGCAAAGCCGGTGCGCCGCACGTAGGTGGAAAACAGTTCGGCGGTCAGCCGCTCCATGACGTCAAAGACAGTGCGGCCGTCCACGTAGGCCTGGTCGTAGCCCGGCGATCCCGTGATGTTGAAGCTGTATCCCCGGCTGGGATACCACTCGGTGTAAATGCGGTTGAGGGCCAGGCTGATCTGGGCCAGAATGTTGGCCCGCAGGGCCTGTTCCGGCCAGGTGGGGTAGACCTCGCTGGAGGCAACGTTGGCGATATAATCCTGAAAACTCACCGTCACGTTGCGGGCGGAGGAAGTCGGCGCCCCCAGATGCACCGTGATGGTGCGGGGGATGACCACCTCGCTCAGGACGGCAGGGATGAGTCCGTTGTCCTCCGGAGCGGGGGCGCTGGACCCGCCGCCCGCAAACAGCGGATGCTCGGGAATCTGCACCGTGTCCTCCTGCAACCCGGCCAGGGCAATGTCCCCGGGCAGAAGTTCCAGCCGCGCCACGGCAGCCTGCCCGTCAAAGATCTGCACGCCGTCGATGGTCCGGCTCTGCCAGCCCTCCAGCGCCGCTGTCAGGCGGTAGACGGCGTAGGGCCGTACCGTGGTGTTGGCTTCGTCCAGGCTCAGCGCCCGGTCGGGGGCCTCCAGCACAATGTCCCCCGATGCGCCGTCGTTGTCGGTCAGGATGCGGGCCCGCTGGGTGCCCGTCTCATCCCATATGGTCACAGTCACTCCGGCAAGCGGCGCGGCCTGCCCGGCGACTGTGGTATAGACCCGTAGTATTCCGTTTGGCATAAAAAGCACCTCCCGTTACAGGCTATGCCGGAACGGGGACGAACGCCACTTGCTGATCCCGGGATACCTTTCCCGGCAAAAGCACCAGCCCCCGTCCGATGGCCGGACGGGGGCTGGTGCTTTGTGTGCAGTTGTCAGGAGAAAATCAGTCCTCCTGCGTGCCGAAGATCCGTTTTTTTACTGCCTGGCCGGTGGGAGTGGCGGCAAGCCCGCCCTGGGCGGTCTCCCGCAGGGAGCAGGGGAGTGCCTCGCCCACCTCCCGCATGGCGTCGATGCATTCGTCTACGGGGATGCGGCTGCGGATGCCAGCCAGGGCCATCTCCGCCGCCGTGAAGGCCACGGCGATGCCGCCCACGTTGCGCTTGACGCAGGGCACTTCCACCAGTCCCGCCACCGGGTCGCAGACCAGACCCAGCTGGTTTTTCAGGGCCATGGCGCAGGCATCGGCGCACTGGCGGGGGGAACCCCCGCTCACCTCCACCAGAGCCGCAGCAGCCATGGCGGCGGCGGAACCGCACTCCGCCTGGCAGCCGCCCTGGGCTCCCGCAATGAAGGCCCGGTTGGCGATGACCATGCCGATGGCCCCCGCGGTGAACAGCGCCATGACGGCCTGATGCTCGGTGCAGCGGCCCTCGTCCAGCACCGACAGCAGGGTGCCGGGGATGATGCCGCAGGACCCGGCGGTGGGGGCGGCGACGATCTTGCCCATGCAGGCGTTGTACTCGGATACAGCCAGGGCCCGGGCGATGGCATGGTTGAGGAAGGTGCCGGTCAGCCCGCCGGTGGCGGCGTAGGCCTGCATTTTGGCAGCATCCCCGCCCGCAAGGCCCGACGCCGAGCGCAGGTCGGGAGCCATGCCCGCCTGGACGGCCTTCTGCATGACCCTGAGGCTGTCCAGCATCCGGGCATAGAGAGCCTCGGGGGAAGCCTCCATCTGCCCGGCCTGGTCGGCCAGCACCACCTGGGAGATGGGCTGCCCGGCTTCCTCCGCCGCGCGGCAGAGGCTTTCGATGGTATCGTATGTCAACATGGAGTTCACCTCGCTTGCAGGGTCAAACCGCCTCGATCAGCTCGACGCTGATGACGTTGGGCAGCACTTTCAGACTGTCGGTCAGAGCAGGGGGAACGTCGCCATCCACCTCGATGGTCATGACGGCGTGACCGCCTTTCTGAGGGCGGGAGAGCTGAAAGTTGCCGATGTTCAGCCCCGAACAGGCCATGACGTTGGTGATGGCCGCGATGACGCCGGGAACGTCGTGGTGCAGCACAATGAGGGTATTGTACTGGCTGGTCACGGCCACACGCATGCCGTTGATCTCGCTGACCAGAATGTTGCCGCCGCCCACCGACGCGCCCTGGATCACCGAGGTGTGCCCCTGGGCATCGGTCAGGGCGATGCGGGCGGTGTTGGGATGGGCCCCCGGCAGATTGGCGGTGTGGAAAGAGTATTCCAGACCCTGCTCGTCGGCCAGCTGCAGCGAGGTGCGGATGCGCTCGTCATCGGGGTTCATGCCCAAGATCCCTGCAATGAGGGCTTTGTCGGTGCCGTGGCCCCGGTAGGTCTGGGCGAAGGAACCGCACAGGGTAATGTCGGCCCGGACAGCGGGAGCGCCCAGAATTTTGCGGGCCACCTGGCCCAGCCGCGCCGCCCCTGCCGTGTGGGAGCTGGAAGGCCCGATCATGACCGGGCCGATGATGTCGAATACATTCATGGAATTGTTCGCTTTCCGCAGCCGGAATGTCATACCCGGCTGCCTGTGGTTTGCAGCGCGGGGAGGGCACCGTCTGTCCCCTCCGCGCAGACATACTAACAGTATAGCGTGTTGATAAGGGTCTGCCAATACGAAACCGCAAATTTTTGTGCGCGGCAGGGGGACTGGCGGGACAAAATGATGCCTTGCAGTCCGGTGGATGCCATGTTATAATGTAGCCGGATTAAAGTGGAAATGAGGTGGAAGGATGCGCAAGGTCACCTGCTGAAATGTCGGGTAAATCACCGGAAAGGCGGGGCAGATGCTGCCCTTGTTTCGGTTTGCCCACTGCAGGAGACCGGGTATCCTCCCACCGCTTTTGTGCCTTATGTACCTGTGCGCTTTTTGGGCAAGGTGCTTTTGGGTGTAAGACGACGGACTGCGGGAAGGTGTTTCCTGCAGTCCGTCTTTGTCTGTGCGGCAAAGGATGCCAGCTGCGCAGATACCCACACAGGAGGCACACCTGATGTCATTGATTCAAATTTCTCATCTGACCTTTTCCTATCCGGGCAGCTACGACCCGGTTTTCACTGATGTGAATCTCCGGCTGGACTCCCGCTGGAAGCTGGGCCTGACCGGGCGCAACGGCCGTGGAAAGACGACACTTCTGCGCATTCTGGCAGGGGAGTATCCCCAGACTGGTATCGAGATCCGGGAAGTCCCCAGGATCTTTCCCTGCCCGGTGGCGCATCCGGAACACAGAGTCGCCGCTGTGGCCCGGGAAGTGACCGGGGATATGGTGCCCGACTGGATGCTGGAACGGGAGCTGAACCTGCTGGGGCTGGGGGAAGCGTTCCTTGAGCGGACGTTTTCCACCCTGTCTCAGGGGGAGCAAGCCAGGGTTCTGCTGGCCGCCCTGTTTTTGCAGGAGGGCAGCTATCCCCTCATTGACGAGCCCACCAATCATCTGGACGCCGGGGGCCGGGCAAGGCTGGGAGAGTATCTGCGCTCCCGGCGGCAGGGGTTTCTGCTGGTGTCCCACGACCGTGTGCTGCTGGATACCTGCGTCGATCATATGCTCTCCATCGAGCGGACGGGGCTTTCCCTGATGCAGGGTAATTACAGCGTCTGGCAGCGGGAACGCGACCGTCGGGATGCCGGCGAGCTGGCAGAAAACGACCGTCTGACCCGGGAGATCCACCGCCTGCAGGAAGGTGCACGCCGCGCTGCCGCCTGGTCGGACAAGGTGGAAAAAGGCAAGTATGCCACCCGGAACTCCGGCCTCCGGGTGGACAGGGGATATGTGGGGCATCAGTCCGCCCGCATGATGCAGCAGGCCAAAAACATCGAGGCCCGGAGGGAGAAAGCCATCGTCGAAAAGACCGCCCTGCTCAAAAACCTGGAGACTGCGGAGGACCTCAAGCTGTGGCCAATGGAGTACCCTGACTCCTGCCTGGTGCGATGCCGGGACCTATCAGTCTGTTATGGAGGGCAGGAGATCTTCGCGCCGGTGACCTTTGAACTGCACGGCGGGGAACGCCTTGCTCTTGCGGGGGCAAACGGCAGCGGCAAGTCCAGCGTTCTGCGGCTGATCTGTGGGGAGAAAGTACCCCACAGCGGCCTGTGTGAGATTGCTTCGGGGCTGGTGATCTCTCGGGTGGCACAAAGCCCGGAGCCTTTTGACGGCACACCGGGGGAGTATGCCCAGCATCATAACGTGGACAAAAGCCTGTTTCTGGCTATTCTGCGCAAGCTGGGATTCGAGCGGGTGCAGTTTGAAAAGCGGATTTCGGACCTGAGCGCCGGGCAGCAAAAAAAGCTGATGCTGGCCCGCAGCCTCTGTCAGCGGGCGCATCTCTACCTCTGGGATGAGCCTCTCAATTACATTGATGTGATCTCCCGCCGCCAGATCGAGGAATTGATTTTGCGGTACCGTCCCACGCTGCTTTTTGTGGAGCATGACCGGGCATTCTGTCAGACTGTCGCCACCCGGACGGTGGAACTGGCGCAGTATTCGCATTGACCCGGCCATGCCGGGGGGCACAGCGATACCGGAAAACAAAGCGGCTCCCCGCCGGGCGGTTTTTGCCCGGCGGGGAGCCGTATTGTCTCATCGGAATGGATTAAGAGTCGGAGTCCAGCTTGAGGATGGCGGTGAAGGCCTCGCTGGGCAGGTTGACGGTGCCCAGCTGGCGCATCTTCTTTTTGCCTTCCTTCTGCTTTTCCAGCAGTTTCTTTTTGCGGGTGATGTCGCCGCCGTAGCACTTGGCCAGAACGTCCTTGCGCATGGCCTTGACGGTCTCCCGGGCGATGACCTTGCCGCCCACCGCGGCCTGGACCGGGATCTCGAAGAGGGCGCGGGGAATGTTTTCCTTGAGCTTTTCGCAGATGCGGCGGCCCTTGGCGTAGGCGTTGTCCGCAAAGACGATGAGGGAAAGAGCGTCCACCAGGTCGCCGTTGAGCAGGAAGTCCAGCTTGACCAGCTTGGATTCGTGCCAGTCCTCCCACTCGTAGTCGTAGCTGGCGTAGCCGCGGCTGCGGCTCTTGATGGCGTCGAAGAAGTCGTAGACGATCTCGCCCAGAGGCAGCTGATAGTGCAGGTCCACGCGGGTCTCGTCCAGGTATTTCATGTCGATCATGATGCCGCGCTTTTGCTGGCAGAGGTCCATCAGCGGGCCCACGTAATCGTTGGGGGTGTAGATGTGGGCGTTGACAAAGGGTTCCTCCTGCTTGGCAATGCGGGCCGGGTCGGGGTAGGCGGAGGGGTTGTCGATGATCTCCACGGTGCCGTCGGTCAGGGTGATGCGGTACTGAACGCCGGGGGTGGTGGTGATGAGGTCCAGGTCAAACTCCCGCTCCAGCCGCTCGGTGATGATCTCCATGTGGAGAAGTCCCAGAAATCCGCACCGGAAGCCAAATCCCAGGGCGGCGCTGGTCTCGGGCTCAAAGCTCAGGGAAGCGTCGTTGAGCTGGAGCTTTTCCAAAGCGTCCTTCAGGTCGGGGTAGTCGGCGCCGTCGGCGGGGTAGATGCCGCAGAACACCATGGGGGTGACGGTGCGGTAGCCGGGCAGGGCCTCGGCGGTGGGGTTGGCGGCCAGGGTGACGGTGTCGCCCACCCGGGTGTCCCGCACCGTCTTGATGCTGGCGGTCAGGTAGCCCACCTCGCCGGCCTCCAGCTTGTCGCAGGGGGTCAGGCTGGTGGCGCCCATGTGGCCCACCTCCACCAACTGGAACTGGGCGCCGGTGCTCATGAGCCGGATGGTGTCGCCGGGCTTTACGGTGCCCTCAAAGACACGGACATAGACGATGACGCCCTTGTAGCTGTCGTAGACGCTGTCGAAGATCAGCGCCTTGAGGGGGGCATCGGGGTCGCCCTGGGGCGGCGGCACATCCTTGACCACCCGCTCCAGCACGGCGCGGATGTTGGTGCCCAGCTTGGCGGACACCCGGGGGGCGTCCATGCAGGGCAGACCGATGACATCCTCCACCTCTTTGGCGGCGGCGTCGGGGTCGGCACTGGGCAGGTCGATCTTGTTGAGGATGGGCACGACCTCCAGGTTGTGGTCGATGGCCATGTAGCAGTTGGCCAGGGTCTGGGCCTCCACGCCCTGGCTGGCGTCCACCACCAGCACCGCGCCCTCGCAGGCGGCCAGGCTGCGGCTGACCTCGTAGGCAAAGTCCACGTGGCCCGGAGTGTCGATGAGGTTGAACTCGTAATCTTTCCCGTCGTCGGCATGGTAGCGCATGGTCACGGCGCGGGCCTTGATGGTGATGCCCCGCTCCCGCTCCAGCTCCATGTCGTCCAGGATCTGATCCTCCATGGTGCGCTTGTCCACACTGTCGGTCAGCTCGAGGATCCGGTCGGAGAGGGTGCTCTTGCCGTGGTCGATGTGGGCGATGATGCAGAAGTTTCGGATGTTGTCACGTGCCATTCAGTTTTCCTCCAAGTCGTTCCAGATCCGTACGGGAACCCCGTTTTGCAGGTAAACCCGCGGCACCCGTCGGGAGATGCCGCAGATGATCTCATAGTTGATGGTGCCGGTTTTCTCGGCCACGGTGTCGGCGGTGTCGGCGCCGGGGGCAGCCCCGGGGCCAAAGACGATGACTTCGTCCCCCGGCTGCACGCCGGGAATGTCGGTGACATCCACGATGGTCTGGTCCATGCAGACCCGGCCGATGACCGGGGCGGCCTTGCCCCGGATGGTCATGGTGCCCAGGCCGGACAGACGGCGGGGATAGCCGTCTGCGTACCCCACGCTGATGGTGGCGGCGCAGGTGGGCTTTTCGGCGGTGAAGGTGCGGCCGTAGCTGACGCTCTGGCCGGCATCCAGCCACTTGACGTGGGTCACCACCGCCTTGAGGGTCATGGCAGGGCGCAGTTCCGCGCTGCCCACCTCATCGCTGGGGGCGAGACCGTACAGGATGATGCCCGCCCGCACCAGGTTGTGCCGCCACTCGGGGTGGAGAAGCTGGGCTGCGCTGTTGGCGCAGTGGACGGTGCCGGTGGCAAAGCCGTCGGCCTGGAGCCGCTCCACCGCCCGGACAAACAGCTCGTGCTGGTTTTCGGTGTAGGCGGTGTCGTCCTCGCTCAGGCTGTCGGCCACCGCAAAATGCTGGAAGATGCCGGTGATGGCAAGCCCGGGCAGGGAATAGCAGGCTTCCATCTCGCCCATGGCCTTTTCAAAGTCGGTGCGCAGATTGAATCCGATGCGTCCCATGCCGGTGTCTGCCTTGAGATGGCAGCGCACCGTGCATCCGGCCGCAGCGGCGGCCTGGGACAGGGCCCTGGCGTACTCGGGGGAGAACAGCGCCTGGGTGATGTCCAGGTTGGCCAGCTCGTCGGCAAAGGCGGGATCGGTGTAGCCCAGGATCAAAAGAGGCTCGGTCAGGCCGTGGCGGCGCAGATGCCGGGCCTCGGCCAGACAGCTGACCGCAAAGGCGGAGATGCCTGCCTTGTGCAGGGCCTCGGCCACGGCGACGCTGCCGTGACCGTAGGCGTCGGCCTTGAGCACCGCGCAGACATTGCCGCCCGCGTTGCGGCGGATCAGGTCATAGTTGGCAAGCAGCGCGTCGAGATCGATCTCGGCCCAGCAATGTTTTTCAAAACGCATGGATGAATACCCTCCTTGGAACAGGACACCGTTTCCCGTGTTCCTGTGTACAGCGCACCAGGCGCGTTACCAGTCTTTTTTGCGCCCGGTGTGGATGGGCTTCCAGCCGTCGATGCCGCTGTCCTGCAAAGCGTGCAGCGTTTTCTGACGGAAAGCCGGGTCCCGGCGGCTCATCTCCCGCACAAACTGTTTGGTCTCTTCCCGGACGGTGACGCCGTCGGCGGGGCAGCGGCTCTTGATGACGGGGAAATTTTCCCGGTTGACCGCATGGCGGACCTCCGCCTCGGTGGCGAGGATGAAGGGCCGGATCATGGTCAGCTGACGGCGGGACAGCCAGGTCACCGGCGAAAAACAGCCGATGCGTCCCTCCCGCCAGAGATTCATATAAAAGGTTTCCACCGCATCATCCAGGTGATGCCCCAGGGCGATCTTGTTGCAGCTCAGCTCCTGGGCGGCGGTGTGCAGGGTGCCGCGGCGCAGCTTGGCGCAGAGGGCACAGGGGTTTTGTTCCTTGCGGTAGTCGAACACCACGGGGCCGATGTCAGTGCGGCGGATCTCATAGGGGATGTTCTCGGCGGCAAAGAGGTCGGACAGGGGAGAGTAGTCGGTCTCCACCCCGCCGAAGCAGGGATCCAGCGTCACCGCCACCACCTCGTAGGGCACGCCCAGATACCGGCGCAGCCGCCCCAGCGCCACGGTGAGGGCAACGCTGTCCTTTCCGCCGGACACACCCACGCAGATGCGGTCCCCGGGGGCGATCATCTCATAGTCCTGTACTGCCTTGCGCACAAGGCCTTCCAGACGCTGCACGGCACGGCCTCCCTTCCTATCCAAAATTACTAACATGTCATTATACCATGCTGCTGCCCGCAATGCTACAATTTTATTGCAGAGTGACCGCCGTATGCGAAAAAATTAAAATCCACGGCGGCGAGTATTGACAAATGGAGTGTGGAATGCTATAATCGGTAAGCTGTAAACCTAATATGCGCTTGTAGCTCAGTCGGTAGAGCAACTGACTTTTAATCAGTGGGTCCGGGATTCGAGTTCCCGCAAGCGCACCAGAAAAAGCCGTGGTCCTGCGTTGTTTTTGACGCTGACCGCGGCTTTCTCTTTTCTGTCTGCCGGGATTTTGACTATATTCTGACTAAAATTAGAATTACAAGAGAGCAGCCCCATCATCCAAAAAGCCGGGCGGAACCGCGCATCTGCGCAGGTTTCCGTCCGGCTTTTGGACAGGCTTTACCCGTTATTCCTCCCGGGCGGCGCAGCAGGGGCCGGTCCGGCCCTGGGACACCCCCACCAGATCGGCGCAGCAGGCCTTCTTTTTGTTGTGGCGGCAGGCACCGTCGTCGCAGCGGATCTCGGTCTCGGCGGAACCGGGGGCGTTGTCGGTGGCACAGTTGCCGTAGCCCTCGCTGCAGGCGTAGCTGGCGCACTTGGCGTTGTGAGCGCTGGTATGGTGCATCTGGATGTTGCCCAGACAGCAGCACCCGCCCTTGTTGTGGCAGCAGTCGGACTGGCTGCAGTTGAGATAAGTCATGCAAAACACCTCCGACCCTAGCATGCCCGGAACGGGGGAGAACGATACCCCGGGCAGCAAAAAGACCGCCCGCCGGACAACACTCCGGCGGGCGGTCTTTGCAATTTATATAGTAGTCACGAGGCAGGCAGCCCGGCAGCAATCAGATCAGCTGCGGCGCTCCTTGATCTCCTCGCAGACCTTGGCCACAAACTCGTCCAGGCCGGACTCGGTGGTGTTGCCGGAGCGGTCGCGGATGGAGATGTTGCCGGCCTCGGCCTCCTTGGCGCCCAGAACCAGCATGTAGGGCACGCGGTCGACCTGCTGGGCCTGGCGGATCTTGTAGCCGATCTTCTCGTTGGACTCATCCAGAACCACGCGGACGCCCGCCTTGCGCAGGACCTCGGTGACCTGCTTGGCGTAGTCCAGTGTCTTTTCGGAGACGGGCAGGACCTTGACCTGGGTGGGAGCCAGCCAGGTGGGGAACTTGCCGGCGTAGTGCTCGGTCAGGATGCCGATGAAGCGCTCGATGGAGCCGAAGCAGACGCGGTGCAGCATGATGGGACGCTTTTTCTGGCCGTCCTCATCCACATACTCCAGCTGGAAGTTCAGGGGCATCTGGAAGTCCAGCTGAATGGTGCCGCACTGCCAGGTACGGCCGATGGAATCCTGCAGGTGGAAGTCGATCTTGGGACCGTAGAAAGCGCCGTCGCCCTCGTTGATGATGTAGGGCAGGTTCAGGCGCTCCAGGGCCTGCTTCAGGCCGTTGGTGGCAGCTTCCCAGTCCTCGTCGGAACCCATGGAGTTCTCGGGACGGGTGGACAGCTCGACGAAGTACTTGAAGCCGAACTTCTCATACACCGAGTTGATCAGGTGAACGACGTTCATGATCTCGTCGGTGATCTGGTCGGGACGGACAAAGATGTGGGCATCGTCCTGGGTGAAGCAGCGGACGCGGAACAGACCGTGCAGGGCGCCGCGCAGCTCGTGACGGTGGACCAGGCCCAGCTCGCCCACGCGCATGGGCAGCTCACGGTAGCTGTGGGGCTGGCTGCGGTAGACCAGAACGCCGCCGGGGCAGTTCATGGGCTTGATGCAGTAGTCCTCGTCGTCGATCTTGGTGGCGTACATGTTGTCCTTGTAGTGATCCCAGTGGCCGGAGGTCTCCCACAGATGACGGTTCATGATGAGGGGAGTGGAAACTTCCACGTAGCCGGCGGCGGAGTGGATCTCACGCCAGTAGTCGATGAGGGTGTTCTTCAGGATCATGCCGTTGGGCAGGAAGAAGGGAAAGCCGGGGGCCTCGTCGCAGAACATGAACAGCTGCATTTCCTTGCCGATCTTGCGGTGGTCGCGGCGGGCGGCCTCCTCCATCAGCTTGAGGTGCTCGTCCAGCTCCTCCTGGGTGCGGAAGGCGATGCCGTTGATGCGGGTGAGCATCTTGTTGTTCTTGTCGTTTTTCCAGTATGCGCCGGACTGCTGGGTGATCTTGAAAGCCTTGAGGCCCTTGGTGTAGGTCAGGTGGGGTCCGATGCACATGTCCACGTACTCGCCCTGCTGGAAGAAGCTGAACTCAGTCTCGTCCGCCAGGTCGGCCATATGCTCGATCTTGTACTTTTCGCCGCGCTCCTCCATGAGCTTGACGGCCTCGTCACGGGGCAGGATGAAGGGCTTGATGGGCAGGTTTTCCTTGCAGATCTTCTTCATCTCTTTCTCGATGGCGGCCAGGTCCTCGTCGGTGAGCTTGGTGTCGCCCAGGTCCACGTCATAGTAGAAGCCGTTTTCGGTGGCGGGGCCGAAGGCAAAGTCCGCCTGGGGGTACAGGCGCTTGATGGCCTGGGCCATGATGTGAGCCGCCGTGTGGCGCAGAACGTGCAGTTCCTCGTCCTTGGGGCACTCGGCGACGGTGCCGTCCTTGTAGATGATCTTCATTTGGGATTTCCTCCTTATAAAAAGGTGCTGGTGAACGCGCACGATGCGGTGCGCAAAAGAAAAACGCCCCATCCCGCTGATTCTGCGTACGCCATGCGTACCATACGGGATGAAGCGTCTGAAAATGCTCCACGGTTCCACCCGAATTGCGCGCCGCAGGGCGCGCCACTCGTATCCGGCGGTAACGGGCCGGGCCCGGCGGGGGTTCACCCCCACGCTCCGCGGTGGTAAGAGGCATCTGCCGGGCAAGCCGCTTGCAGCACAGGGCCGGATGGCCGGGGCGGCGTTCTCTGATACCCGGACGTAGATACGTCCGTTTGTCCGCTTCAAAGCTTTGGACGGAATGAAGTTATTGTTATAATAGCCCCGGCCTACCGTAAAGTCAATAGCCGATTGGCGGAGTTGTGTAACAATTTCTTGACATTCCCCCTGAATACAGATAAAATTGTTAATAGTATACAAAGGACTGCGGCCTGTGGGTCGTAGAGCTTTCTTGGATTGAATCGGGTGCAGCGGGCAAATGCCGCTCCACCGTTTGTTTTGTAAGATTTCAGCAGGCTTGGTGTGCCTGTTTGACCGCATGCTGCTGCGGCATTCACTCCGCGTTTTTGTGCAAGACCGCGGGTTTGTTCCGCGGCACCCGGCAGCGGCGGTATTTGCGTATGGTAATGGAAAAATCTTACAAAATTGCAAATATAATCTGAAAAAGCGCCTGCGGGCAGCGGTCCTCATGGTTTACGAATTATTGCCAACGAGGAGTGAAAATCGAATGGTACCCATCATCGCACTGGTGGTGGCGGTACTTGTTGCGATCGCTGTCGGTGTGGCGCTTGGTTTTGTACTGGGCGAACAGCACCGCAAGCGCACGGCGGAAGCCAAGCTGGGCTCCGCTGAGGAAGAAGCCAAGCGGATCGTCAACGACGCCATCAAGTCAGCGGAACAAAAACGCAAGGAAACCATCATCGAAGCCAAGGACGAAGCCTTCAAGCTCAAGTCCGAGGCGGACAAGGAGATCAAGGAACGCCGTGCCGAGATCACCCGGCAGGAGCGCCGTGTGGACCAGAAGGAGGAGGCGCTGGACAAGCGCACCGCCGCCATCGAGCGCAAGGAAGAGGATCTGAAAAAGCGCAGTGAGCTGGTGGAAGCCCGCCTGGACGAGCTGGAACAGCTCAAGCTGCGCCAGACCGAGAAACTGGAAACCATCGCCGGCATGTCCCAGGAGGACGCCCGCGCCGTTTTGCTGCAGCGCCTGGATGAGGAACTCACTCACGAGAAGGCAATGCGCATTTCCGCCTACCAGTCCAACCTCAAGGACGAGTGCGACAACATGGCCCGCGAGATGGTGAGCCAGGCCATTGCCCGCTGTGCCGCCGATGCCACCAGCGAGGCGACGGTCAGCGTGGTCCCGCTGCCCAACGATGAGATGAAGGGCCGCATCATCGGCCGTGAGGGCCGCAACATCCGCGCCCTGGAGACCGCCACCGGCTGTGACCTCATCATCGACGACACGCCGGAGGCCATCACCCTGTCCAGCTTTGACCAGACCCGCCGTGAGGTTGCCCGCATGGCGCTGGAGCGCCTGATTGCCGACGGTCGTATCCATCCTGCCCGCATCGAGGAGACGGTGGACAAGTGCCGCCGGGAACTGGAACTGACCATGAAGCGGGAAGGCGAGAAGGCGGTCATGGATCTGGGCATCCACAGCCTGCATCCCGACCTGGTCAAGCTCATCGGCCGGTTGAGGTTCCGTTCCAGCTATGGCCAGAACGTGCTGAACCATTCGCTGGAAGTGGCCTGGCTGGCCGGGCTCATGGCCGGCGAGCTGGGTGTCAATGTGGCCATGGCCCGCCGTGCCGGCCTGCTGCATGACATCGGCAAGGCCCTGGACCACGAGATCGAGGGCAGCCATGTCCAGATCGGCGTGGACATCTGCAAGAAGTACCGGGAGAATCCCGCCATCATCCATGCGGTGGAAGCCCACCACGGCGACGTGGAGCCCAAGACTCCCCTGGCCTTCATCATCATGGCGGCCGATGCCATCAGTGCTTCCCGCCCCGGCGCCCGCCGCGAGAACATGGAGAGCTATATCAAGCGTCTGGAAACGCTGGAAGCCCTGTGCAACGGCTTCGACGGCGTCGAAAGCAGCTATGCGGTCCAGGCGGGCCGCGAGGTGCGCATCCTGGTCCAGCCGGACAAGATCGCCGACGATCAGGTGGTTTTGCTGGCGCGCAGCATTGCCAGAAAGATCGAGGACGAGCTGGATTACCCCGGCCAGATCAAGGTCAGCGTCATCCGCGAGAGCCGCGCCACCGAGTACGCCAAATAA
>CALXHO010000003.1 GCA_944388125.1 uncultured Gemmiger sp.
CCGCCCGGCGCCCTGACCGTGGACCGCAAGGCGGGAACCTGGACCATCAACCGGTTTGACTGCGTGCAGTGCGGCAACTGCGTCAATGTCTGCCCCAAAAAGTGCCTGAGCATCGTTCCGGGTTACACCGAGCCGGACCTTACCAAGCACAGCGATACCTTTACCCGTCCGCAGCAGCCGGCCCAGGCGGCAAAACCGGGGGGCAAGCCGTCCAACGATGCCTCCAAGTGCGTCTACTGCACCCTCTGTGCCAAGAAGTGTCCTCAGGAGGCCATCACGGTGGACCGTGCCGCCAAGAGCTGGTCCCTCGACGGGGAAAAATGTGTGGGCTGTGGTCTGTGTGCGGCATCCTGCCCCAAAAAATGCATTGCCATGCAATGATTTCACCGTCTGCCGGTCTGGGCTTGGACTGAGCCAGCCGCGCAAGGTAAATAAAATTCAAAAAGCAGCTTTCCCGCGCTTTTTCCGGCGCCGGAAGGCTGCTTTTTTCTGCTTTTATGAATGTAAAACAAAATACGGACGGTGACAATTGTCGGGCAGAATTACTCCGCCGACAGAATCATCCCGCCGCCCATCACATAGCCGTCGCGGTAGAACACGGCACTCTGGCCGGGGGCAGGGGCGCGGACCGGCTCTGGGAAGTCCACTGCCAGCAGGCCGTCCGTAGATCGGACAACACAGGGGGTGGGACGGGCGGCGCTGCGGATCTTGACGAGGTATTCGCCATCGGGCAGGGCAAGACCGTCGGGGGTGACGACGGAGTCCACCGAGATGCGGCGGTTGAACTCCCCGCCGCTCTCTGCCAGGCGGATGTTGCCGTCCGGGCAGATCTCCCGCACAAACAGCGGCCGTCCGGCGGAGAGACCCAGCCCCTTGCGCTGGCCCACGGTGTAATGGTCCACGCCGAGATGGGGCCCCAGATCCTCGCCGTCAGGGCCGATGAAGCGGCCCTGCTTTGGGGTCAGGCCCCGGGCGCGGATATAGGCCGAGTAATCCCCGTCGGGAATGAAGCAGATCTCCATGGAATCAGGGGTGTCGGCACAGTTGAGCTCAATGTCGCGGGCAATATCCCGCACATCGGATTTTTCAAACTCTCCCAGAGGCAGGACCAGTCGTTCCAGAATGTCACGCCCCAGCCGGTAGAGCATGTAGCTCTGATCCCGGGCAACACTCTCGGCAGTGTGCAGGCGGCAGACGCCGTCGTCGCACCGCTCAATCCGGGCATAGTGGCCGGTGGCGAGATAAGGAATTCCCAGCTCGTCGGCCTTCTCTGCCAGAAGGCGGAACTTGACTGCAGGATTGCAGAGGATGCAGGGATTGGGGGTGCGGCCCTCGCAGTAGCTCCGGCAGAAGGGGGTGACGACCTCACGGTCAAAGGCCTCGGCCGCGTCAATGACGTGCACTTCCACGCCCAGGGAGCGGGCGGCATCCCGGGCAGCGGCTACGGCGGCATCGTGGGCGGGGGAAAAGCGGATGACCGCGCCCTGCACGGCAAAGCCCTGTTCCTGCAGGATACGCACCGTCACGCTGGAATCCACGCCGCCGCTCATGCCTACCAGGACACGGTCCTGCTTTTCAAAAGTATTGAAGCCATCCATGGCAAATCTCCTTTTAAATCGGTGGGGCGGCAGTCAGGCCTGTCTGCCGCCGTATTTCTTGCTCTGTGCCACGGCCAGACGGTCGCAGCGCTCATTTTCAGGGTGTCCGGCATGGCCCTTGAGCCAGTGGTAGTGGATGACATGCTTCTCGCTCTCTGCCAGGAGCTGTGCCCACAGGTCGGAGTTCAAAGCGGGGGACTTGTCGGCTTTTTTCCAGCCCCGGGCCCGCCAGCCTTTGGCCCAGCCTTTTTCCAGCCCATTGATGACATACTGACTGTCAGAGTACAGGTCGATGTCACAGGGCTCTTTCAGCTGGCGCAGAGCCTCCAGCAGGCCGGTCAGTTCCATCCGGTTGTTGGTGGTTCCCGCCTCTCCGCCGGAAAGTTCCTTCTCATATACCTTGTCGGCGGTGCGGAACCGCAGAATCGCCCCCCAGCCGCCGGGGCCGGGGTTGCCGCTGCAGGCGCCGTCGGTGTAGATTTCGATGTGTTTCATGTTGAACTCCTGCTATATTGTCCATACTGAGCATTGAAAATGCCGGTTTGCTTCTGCCATTATACCCGCTTTGAGAGCGTCAGGCAAGGGGAGCCGGAACCGGGTCTCAGAATTGACAAGCTATCCAATAGCAATTATAATGTTTTTATCTGCAATGTTCGTGTTTTGCTGGCATTTGGGCCCGGCCGCGCCTGACAGGCGGGCTTTTCGCGCCCCGAGACGGGATGCCGTGTGAGACGATCCGGCGCAACACAGTGCATTTTTTGCACTGTGCCGGTGAATCAGCAGGGATTCCGCGCTCTCCAATTTTTGGAATACTGCGGCCAAGCCGCGACACAAATACATTACGCATATCTGCAGCAGGGTCAGGCATCCGCCAATGGCGCGGACGCCGGCCTTGCCGAGCAATCAGACGGAGGTTTCAATGGAAGATTTCAACGACAAGCGTCAGCCCGAAAAGGCAAAAAATCCGCGTACACCCCAGCGCCGTCCCCGCCGCCAGCCTGCGGCCAAGGCCGTCCAGCCTGCACAGCAGGGGGAGACAGCCCAGAACACCGCAAAGCCCCGCCGTCCCCAGCGTCCCCGCCGGGCAGCGGCCCAGCAGGCAGCCAAGCCGGTGCAGCAGACAGTCAAGCCGGTGCAGGAACAGCGCAGCCGCGCACCCCGTGGCCGCCGCGGCCAGAATCTTCAGGCCGACACCCCGGCCATTCCCATGCATATCTGCCCGCTGGGCGGTCTGGGAGAAGTGGGCAAAAACATCACCCTGTATGAGTGCCAGGGGGATATGATCCTCATTGACTGCGGTCTGGTGTTCCCGGATTCCGATATGTTCGGTGTGGATCTTGTCATCCCCGACTTCACCTATGTGCTGGAAAACAAGGACCGCATCAAGGGCATCTTCATCACCCACGGTCATGAGGACCATATCGGCAGCCTGCCGTACCTGCTGCGCCAGTTCAACGTGCCCATCTATGCGGCCAAACTGACCATTGGTCTCATCCGCAACAAGCTGGAAGAGCACGGTCTTGCCTCCAGCACCACCTTTGTGGAGATCCGTCCCCGCCAGAAGGTCCGCCTGGGCTGCTTCACCGTGGAGCCGATCCACGTCAACCATTCCATTCCCGACGCACTGGCCTTTGCCATTGAGTGCCCGGCAGGCATCGTCATCCACACCGGCGACTTCAAGATCGACTATACGCCGCTGTCCGGGGATGCCGTGACCGATCTGTCCACCATTGCCGAGTACGGCCGCCGCGGCGTGCTGGCTCTGCTGGCGGACTCCACCAACGCCGAGCGCCCCGGCTTCACCGCCACCGAGCAGACGGTGGCCGAGGGCGTGCGCAGCCTGTTTGCCCGTGCGCGCAACAAGCGCATCATTGTGGCGACCTTTGCCTCCAATATTTACCGCATCCAGCAGATCATCGACCTGGCCATCGAGTCGGGCCGCAAGGTGGCGGTCAATGGCCGCAGCATGGTTTCAAATACCGAGATGGCGAAGGAACTGGGCTACCTGCATGTGCCCGATACCGTCCTCATTGACATTGAGGAGGTCAATAAATACCCACCCGAAAAGGTGGTCCTCATCACCACAGGCAGTCAGGGCGAGCCGCTGTCGGCCCTGTCCCGTATGGCCCAGGCCAGCCACCGCAACGTCAAGGTCGGCCCCGGTGATTTCATCATCATCTCGGCCCGCCCCATCCCCGGCAACGAAAAGACCGTTACCAAGGTGGTCAACGGCCTGCTGGCCCTGGGCGCTGAGGTCATCTACGAGAATATGTACGACACCCATGTTTCCGGCCACGCCTGCCAGGAGGAGCAGAAGCTGATGCTGACCCTTGCCCATCCGCAGTATTTCCTGCCGGTGCACGGCGAGTTCAAGCAGCTCAAGCGCCACGCCGAGACGGCGGAGCATCTGGGCTATATCCCCAAGCAGAACATCTATATTGCAGAGAACGGACAGAATCTGCGCCTTTCCCGGGATTCCCTGACGCTGGAGGGCACCGTGCCCGCAGGAGCCGTCATGGTGGATGGCTACGGCGTGGGCGATGTGGGCAATGTGGTGCTGCGTGACCGCCACCATCTGTCGGAGGACGGTATCATTGTCGTTACCGTCACCATCGACGGCCGCAGCAGCCGTGTGCTGGCAGGGCCGGAACTGGTCTCCCGCGGTTTTGTCTATGTCCGCGAGAGCGAAGAACTGATGGACGGCGCCCGCACCCAGGTGGAGATGGCGCTGGACCGTGCCCTGGCTGATCATGCCCATGACTGGAACAGCCTCAAGACCCGCGTGCGGGAGGCACTCTCCAGCTATATCTATCGTAAGACCAAGCGCAGCCCCATGATCCTGCCCATCCTGATGGAAGTGTAAACCCACCCCCGTTGCCCCGCGGTGTGCAAGCTCTGCGGGGATTCAGTTGAGGAAGTACGATGAAAAACAAGTTACGCCTGGACACGGCGGCCATCATGGTATTGCTGATCCTGTGCTGTGTGGCACTGGCCATACCGGTGGCGCTGTATGCACCCTACTGGCTGCTGGCTCCGGTGATCGTGCTGGCGGCGGCGGTGATCCTGATTACGGTCAACCGCCGGCGTATCCGCACCTTTATTGCACAGAACCTGAGCGGCAATGTTTTCGGCGGCAGCAAGGTACAGTATTCGCTGGCTCAGCTTCCGCTGCCGGTTTTCCTGATGTCCGGCAACTCTGTTTTGTGGTATAATTCTTATTTCAAGGACAGTGTCCTTGCCGGCAGCGATGCCGTCCTCACTCCGGTGGACAAGCTGCTGCCGGGCCTGGATATGGCGGTCTGCTCCCGGCCTCACGGACAGGATATCACCGTCAACGGCATCCGCTTTACCGCCTATGCCAGTCCCAGCCCCACCTCCAGCGGCGCCAGCATCGTCTATCTCGTGGACGATACCTTCTATAAAGATACCCTGGATGAGTACACGGCCAGCCGTCCTGCCTGCATGATCATTGTCATCGACAGCTACGACGAGCTCTTCACCGACATGAAGGACTCGGAGCAGGCCCACGAGCAGGAGGCCATCAACCGCCTGCTGGAGGAGTACATCGGCCAGACCACTGGTTTCCTGCGCCGCGTCTCCAACAGCCGCTACATTGCGGTGGTGGAGGAGCGGCACATCCGCCGCATGATCAAACACCGCTTCGACATTCTGGACAAGGTCCGGGCCTTGCATCCCGGCGGTTCGCTGACGCTGTCCATCGGCGTGGGCCACGGCGGCAAGACTCTGGCCGAATGCCAGGAGATGGCCCGGGAGAGCATCGACATTGCCCTGGGCCGCGGCGGCGACCAGGCGGCGGTCAAGACGCTGGACGGCTTTGAATTTTTCGGCGGCGTCTCCCACGGCGTCGAAAAACGCAGCCATGTCCGCAGCCGGATCATTGCCAATGCCCTGGAGGATCAGATCCGCCAGAGCGACAGTGTGCTCATCATGGGCCACAGCATGAGCGACCTGGATGCCATCGGATCGGCCATCGGTGTGCTGCGCATGTGCAAAATGTGCGGTGTGCCGTCGGTCATCACGGTACATAGGGGCGCAACCCTGGCAGGCCAGCTCATTGATCTGTTTGATGAGGCGGGGGAGAGCGATAACTTTATCGAGCCCGAGGAAACCTACGAGATCATTACCCCAAAAACACTGCTGATCGTGGTGGACACCTACCAGAAGCGTCTTCTGGAAAGCCAGAAGATCTACGAAAAATGTCAGCGGGTCGTCGTCATCGACCATCACCGCATGGCGGTGGGCCATATTGACAACCCGATCCTGCTCTACCATGAGCCCTATGCCTCCAGCGCCAGCGAGCTGGTCTGCGAACTGCTGCAGTTCATGCCCGCCCAGGGCAATATCACCCCGCTGGAAGCCCAGGCCCTGCTGGCCGGCATCATGCTGGATACCCGCAGCTTTGCCCTGCATGTGGGCGTGCGTACCTTTGAGGCCGCAGCCTGGCTGCGCAGCCGCGGTGCCCAAACTGCCGACACCAAACTGCTGTTCAACGTCTCCAAGGAGGAGTACGAGGCCCGCGCCCACATCGTGGAGGACGCCTACATTTACAAGGGCTGTGCTGTCGCGGTGTCGGAGGAGCTTGCTCCCGGCATGAACGTGGTGCTGCCCATGGCAGCCAACGATCTGCTCACCATCACAGGAGTGGATGCCAGCTTTGTTGCCGTCGCCAAAAACGGCGGTGTCAATATCTCGGCGCGCAGTATGGGTGCGCTGAACGTCCAGGTCATTCTGGAACCCTTGGGGGGCGGCGGCCATCTGACCATGGCAGGAGCCCAGCTCAAGAACTGTACGCTGGAGGAAGCGGAGCGCCGCATCCGCCAGGAGATCGACAACTATCGCGCCAACCAGTCAGCGTCCAACGCTGTTCCCATCAGAAAACCGTAATAGTAAGGAGGGGTTCACTGTGAAAGTGATTCTCAAACAGGATGTCAAGAACATCGGCAAAAAGGACGAGATCCATGAGGTCTCGGACGGATACGCACGCAACTTTCTGTTCCCGCGGGGCCTTGCCGCCGTGGCCGATGCCGGCGCACTGAACGTTGCCCGCACCAAGGTGGAAGCCAAGGCTCACCATGAAGCCGAGGCCCGGGCTGCTGCCCAGGCTATGGCCGACAAGATCAAGGACAAGACTGTTGTGGTCAAGGTCAAGGGCGGTGCCTCCGGCAAGCTGTACGGCAAGGTTACGTCCAAGGATGTGGCCGATGCCCTCACCAAGCTCATCGGCGCCGAGGTGGACAAGAAGAAGGTTGAGATGCAGTCCAACATCAAGGAGTTCGGCAGCTATGACGCCGCCGTCCGCCTGTACCAGGGCGTTTCGGCCAACTTCAAGGTCAAGGTCGAAGAGCTGTAAAGTGCCGGACGTTTACACCCTATGCAGATCAAAGGAGGCGCCCACATGGCGGGCAATGAGCTGAGCCTTTCGGGGCTGGGCATCCAGATGCCCTACAATATGCAGGCGGAGCAGAGTGTGCTCGGCGCCGCTTTGATGGATGAGAACATCCTCACCCAGCTCATCACCGAGCTGGAACCGGAGATGTTCTACTCCGACCAGAACCGCGCAGTCTACGCCCAGATGGCGGCACTGTTTGCCGAGAATGAGGCGGTGGACGTGGTCACCCTGGTGGATGCCCTGGCATCCAGTGACGCTTTCCAGGGGGCGGACGATGCCAAGATCTACGTTGCCCGCCTGGCGGAGACGGTTCCGGCCCTGTCCAATGTGGATTCCTACATCCGCATTGTGCGGGAAAAATACCAGACCCGCCGCCTGATCGAAGCGGCCCGCTCCATTTTGCAGCAGACCTCGGAGGAATCCGATGCCGATATGCTGCTGGAGAGCGCGGAGCAGAAGATCTACGACATCCGCAGCGGCAAGGACAAGAGCGGCGTCAAGACGATCAAGGATTCCATCCTGGATGTCATCGCCACGCTGCAGAACCTCAGCGGCCCCGACCGGGAAAAATATGCGGGCATTCCCACCGGATTCACCTATCTGGATACGGTCCTGACCGGTCTGGGCCGTTCTGACCTGGTCATTCTGGCAGCACGTCCCGGCATGGGCAAGACAAGTTTTGCCCTGAACATTGCCACCAACGTCGCCCGGCTGCAGAAGGTGCCCACCATCGTGTTCAGCCTGGAAATGACCTGTGAACAGCTGACCGACCGTATTCTGTCCAGCACGGCGGGCATTGACAGCCAGACCTTCCGCACCGGCCGCCTCAACGACTCGGACTGGAACGACCTGGTGGGGGCCAGTACACTTCTGTACGATGCCCCCATCTACATGGACGACTCTTCGGGTATTTCGGTGCCCGAGATCAAGGCCAAGATCCGCCAGATCAACCAGGATCCCAAAAAGGACCGCATCGGGCTGGTCATCATCGACTACCTCCAGCTGATGCAGTCTTCCAAGCGCACCGAGAGCCGCGTGCAGGAAATCAGCGATATCACCCGGAACCTCAAGATTATGGCAAAGGAACTCAACGTTCCCGTCATTGCGCTGTCCCAGCTGTCCCGTGCGGCGGAAAAGACCAGCGGCCGTTCCGATCATCGCCCGCAGCTGTCCGACCTGCGTGACTCCGGCTCCATCGAGCAGGACGCCGACGTGGTACTGTTCCTCTACCGTGCCGCCTACTATAACAGCCAGAACGGCGAGGGCGAGCAGGCGGATGAGAACGTCGCCGAATGTATCGTTGCCAAAAACCGTCACGGTGAGACCACCTCAGTCAAGCTGGGCTGGGACGGCGCGCATACACGCTTTATGAATTTGGATTACAGCCATGACGACTTCAACGGTTGATCCGATCATTGAACAAACTGAAGAATCCCTGCTGGCATTCTGCCGGCAGCGCGGGCTGTTCAAGCCCGGCGACAGGGTCATTGCAGCCTGCTCCGGAGGGGCGGACTCCATGGCCCTTTTGCTGTTTCTTTACCGCTGCCGCCGCCAGCTGAAAATCGAGGTGCTGGCCACCCATGTGGACCATGGTATCCGCGGGGAGCAGTCCCATGCAGATGCCAGATTTGTGGAGCAGTTCTGCCGTTCTCTGGGGGTGGAACTGTTTGTCTACGACGCCGAGAAGGAAGGGGTAGAGATCCCGCCCCATGCCAGTGAGGACTGGGCCAGGCGGCTTCGCTATGCCTGGTTTGATGCCTTGGCCCAGCGGGAGGAAGCCAAGATCGCCACAGCGCACACCCTGTCCGATCAGGCGGAGACGCTGCTTTTCCGTCTGGCGCGGGGAACGGGACTTCATGGCATGACGGGCATTCCGGTGCGCCGGGGCGTCTACGTGCGGCCATTTCTTTGTATCACCGGAGCCCAGACTGCGGCATACTGTGACGCGCTTGGGCAAAGCTATGTACAGGACTTCACCAACGAGACCGACGACTATGCCCGCAACCGCATCCGCCATGGCGCCATGCCTGCCCTTGCCAGCGTCAACCCGGCGGCGGAGCGATCCATCGGACGCTTCTGCCGTCAGATGCAGGAACTGGACGACTGGCTCTCTGCTGAGGCAGCTGCCCTTCTGCAGGCAGCTGCCCTGGAGGACGGTTATGATGTCGAGCGACTGCGGGAGGCGGACGGCCCCATCCTGACCACCGCCCTGCACAGTCTGATCGTGCCCGAACGTGATGCCGAGGAAAAGTACGTCAGCCTGCTCCGCTTTCTGATCCTGCGGGGGGATGGAGCCCTGCAGCTGACTCAGGATGTGACCTTCAAGGTGAAAAACGGCATCCTGCGGCGGATCGCTCCGCCCGGAGCCCTGCCGCCGCCGGCACCGCCGCAGCCTGCCTTGCCGGGTGTTTACCGTCTGCCGGGAGGCTATACCATCGAGATCCGTCTGCAAAAGTATGAAGAATTTCTGAAAAATGAACCAATTTTCAAAAAAGACTTAAACTGTTGCGCAGATTATGATAAAATACAAAAGAGTATTTTACTGCGTACACGCCAGCCGGGGGATGATTTCCGCCCGGCAGGCCGCCATGTCAGGAAAACGCTCAAAAAATTGTTCAACGAACTTGGTGTGAAACCGGAGGAAAGGGCATTGATGCCGCTCCTGGCGGATGGCAGTGAAGTCGTCTGGCTGTGGGGATGCGGATTTGCCGAGGGCCTTGCCCCCGACCGCAACACGCGGACGGTGCTGGCGGTACATGCTGAGAGGGATACGGAGGCTTGAATCCATGTATGATATGAACCGCGACATTGACCATGTCCTGGTGTCGCAGCAGCAACTGCAGGACAAGATCAGCGAGCTTGGCGCACAGATCAGCCGGGATTATGACGGGCATGAACTTCTGCTCGTCTCCATCCTCAAAGGTTCTGTGGTGTTTATGGCGGATCTGATGCGCGCCATCACCATTCCCTGCGCCATCGACTTTATGGTGGTTTCCAGCTACGGCGGATCCAATACCACCACCACGGGCCTGGTCAAGATCGTCAAGGACCTGGACCAGGACCTGAGCGGCAAGGATGTGCTGATCGTGGAGGACATCCTGGATACCGGCGTGACGCTTTCCCATCTGATGCCCATGCTGCAGATGCGCAATCCCCGCAGCGTCCGCATCTGTTCCATCCTCTCCAAGCCCAGCCGCCGCAAGGCAGATATCGAGCCCGACTACAAGGGCTTTGATGTGCCGGACGAGTTTGTGGTGGGCTATGGCCTGGACTACGATGAAAAGTACCGCAACCTGCCGTATGTCGGCGTTCTGAAACCCGAGGTCTACACCAAAGGGTAAAATCTGACGCCGATGTTCCGGCGCCGAGAGTAGGAGTTGATTTTTTGCAGCAAAAACCTCGCTTCAACGGCGGAATTCTGATTGCTATTGTTCTGGTTTTGGCGCTTTTGATGGTGACGATGTACTCGTCGCTGTCGGGCACCCAGACCAGCACCATGGCGTATTCCGACGTGATCGAATACTTTGAAAACAATCAGGTCACAGCCTTTGACCTTGACCTGAACACCGGCATCATTGAGCTGAGCCTGAAAGAGGGCGAGAAGGCCCTGCCGGAAAATGCCCAGCAGCAGACCGAGGCAACCGGCCTTCTGCAGGAGCTGTCCGGCAACGAGAGCTACGGCCCCCAAAACGGCGGCACAGTGGTCGCCACCTACAAGCTGCCCTATATTGATTATTTTCTCAGCACCCTGCGGGATGAGGGGCTGATCGAGCAGTATAATGCGGCAAATCCCGATGCTCCCATGATCTACGACATGTCTCCGGTCAAGCCGAGCATTCCGTGGATGGAACTTCTGCTCTATGTCATCATGATCGGCGGCGTGGCGTTCCTGTTCATCTCCATGTACCGGGGCGGCGCCGGCGGCAGCGGCATCATGAATGTGGGCCGTGCCAAGGTCAAGGATCAGCAGGAGAGCCAGCGCAAGGCGACCTTTGCCGATGTGGCCGGCGCCGAGGAAGAAAAGGCCGAACTTCAGGAGGTCGTGGAATTCCTCAAAGCGCCCGAGCGGTTCAACTCCCTGGGCGCACGCATTCCCCACGGCGTGCTGCTGGTGGGCCCTCCGGGTACCGGCAAAACGCTGCTGGCCCGTGCCTGCGCCGGCGAGGCAGGCGTTCCGTTCTACGCCATCTCCGGCTCCGACTTTGTCGAGATGTACGTTGGCGTCGGTGCTTCCCGTGTGCGTGACCTGTTTGAAAAGGCCAAAAAGACCATGCCCTGCATCATCTTCATTGATGAGATCGATGCGGTGGGCCGCCAGCGCGGCACCGGCCTGGGCGGCGGCCACGATGAACGTGAGCAGACGCTGAACCAGCTGCTGGTTGAGATGGACGGCTTTGATGCCAATGACGGCGTCATTGTCATGGCGGCCACCAACCGTGCGGATATCCTGGACAAGGCGTTGCTCCGTCCCGGCCGTTTTGACCGTCAGGTCTATGTGGGCCTGCCCGATGTGAAGGGACGCGAGGATATTCTTCGGGTGCACACCAAGAACAAGCCCCTCGGCCCCGATGTCAACCTCAAGACCATTGCCCAGTCCACGGCGGGCTTCTCCGGTGCGGATCTGGAAAACCTCGTCAACGAGGCGGCGCTCCTGGCTGCCCGCAAAGGCAAGAAAGCCATCACCGAACCCGAGATCGAGGAGGCTTCCATCAAGGTGGTTGCCGGTCCGGAAAAGAAGAGCCGGGTTGTCACCGACAAGGAAAAGCGCCTGACCGCCTACCATGAGGCCGGCCATGCCATTACCGGCTACTATTGCCCGACGCACGATCCCGTGCATCAGATCAGCATCATTCCCCGCGGCGCGGCCGGCGGCTACACCATGTATCTGCCGGACAAGGAACCCAGCTATGTGACCCGCACTGCCATGTGCGAGGATATCGTCTGCCTGCTGGGCGGCCGTGTGGCGGAGCAGCTGGTACTGGAGGATATCTCCACCGGCGCATCCAACGACCTGGAGCGTGCCACGGACCTGGCCCGCGCCATGGTTACCCGTTACGGCTTCTCTGAGCGTCTTGGCCCCGTGGTTTACGGCAACGATCCCAATCAGACTTTCCTGGGACGTGATCTTGCCCAGGGCAAGGGATATTCGGAGACGATCGCTTCCGAGATCGACAATGAGATCCGCGACATCATGGACGAGTCCTATGAGTCCGCCCGCCGGATCCTGTCCGATCATATGGATAAACTGCATGCAGTGGCACAGGTCCTGGTGCAGAAGGAAAAAATCTCCGGCGAGGACTTCCGTGCCCTAATGGAAGGCACCTATCAGCCCGAGGATGAGTCGGAAGCGGAGCCCGGGACGGAAACAGCCGAAGCGCCGCAGACAGAATCTGTAGGGCAGACGCCTGACGTTACGGCGCCGGAAGAGGCTACTCCCGCCCAGGACAATCCTGCACAGGAATAACGGAAGAAGGATGAAGCGGCGCAACCCTGGTTGCCGCTGCAAGGGACAGCAACAATTAAGCAAGGTGAGTGAAGCATGGATCAGAATTTCTCTTTGATGGCCCAATCCCGTGCCAACTATTATACGGCGGGCAGTCCGGTGCAGTTCGTTCGCGTGGAACTGCTGAAAGGGGACGAGACGGGCGAGATCGCCGTCTGCCTGACCTTCAAGAATGTGGGAACCGAACCGCTGACCGGGCTTGTGATCCATTTCAAGTGTAAAGATGCGGCAGGCCAGGTCCTGTGCGAGGATGATTTCTACTATGAGCAGCTGGATGCCCAGCCGGGGGATATGTTCGGCAGTGACGACGCTGTCTATGTCAGCGATACTCCGGTGTCCAGTGTGGAGATCGAGCAGGACCGCGCCTTCCTCAATGGCCGCGGTGTTGACCTGCGGGGCTACAAGCGTGTGCGTTTGCAGACGCCGCGGATCCTGCCGGCATCCATTGCCAAAACATTGCAGCAGCGCACCGGTAACGATGCATTGATCTGCGTGCCCCAGGACATTGAGCAGGGCTGGTTCTGCGCCTGTGGGGCTTTCCATCCCAACGAGGAAAACACCCAGGTTTGCAGCGAGTGCGGCGGAGACCGCGCCTACATCAAGGCTGCGCTGACCCATGTGCTGGAGGAAGCCCGCCAGGCGGCTGAACAGCAGCAGAGAGAGATCAACGCAGTAGCCAACTCTGACCCTCAGCAGGATGCAGCGGCAGCTACGGCCGCCGCCGCCCAGGCAGCCATTGCCGAGGAGCCCACGGCTCAGTTTGCGCCGCCCCAGGAAGAAAACAATCCTGAACTGGATCGCGTCCGCCGCTATGCCAACAAGGGAATCCTTTTGGATGAGGAAGAGGATGACGATGACGAGGACGGCACCCGGATGTTTGATGCCGAGGAAGCTTCCGGCGAGCTGGACTATGACGGCGATTACGACGAGGAGGATGAGGACGAGTATGACCGTCCCCGCCGCCGCGGCCGTTATGCTGACGACAGTGAGGAGAGCGCCGATGACGTCATGGCGGAGCGGATTATCCGCTGGGCACCGCCCATCACCGCGGTGATCTGCGCCCTGATCATTGCAGTAGCGGTCATTTACCGCTTCCTCATCGCCTGACGCGGGACATAAAGTATACAAGAAAAAGGCACCGTCTGTTTTAGACGGTGCCTTTTCTATGCCCATTTCGTTTCTTTGCGTCAGAGTCAAAATACGGCTGCCCGGAAAATCATCCGGGCCACGGGAACCAATTAAGGCGTCAGTCCCTGGACTACAAAGCAGCTGGCAAACTCAGCCTTGCGAATTCACTTTCTCCGGCCCGGCTGCACACAGCTGCTCAAACTGGGTCAGGATACCGGGGCTATCCAGTTTGATGACCCGCCCGGACAGATAGTGCAGCGTGTTTTCTTCCGGAATTTGTCCGAAGGTCAGCCGCTGTGCGCACAGCGCCTGGGTGCGCAGTCCGGTGCGCTCGTTCATCTTACGGTTGCCGTATTTGATGTCGCCCAGCACCGGGTGTCCCAGATAGGCCAGGTGGGCGCGGATCTGATGGGTACGGCCGGTGACCAGTCCGATGCGGCACAGGGCAAAAGGCCCGGATTGGCGGATCACCGTCACATCGGTGATGATCTGCTTGTAGCCCTCGCTTTCCCGGGCGTGGATGCGGACCTTGTTGTTTTTCTCACTGTGCTGCAGCCAGGCAATGTGACGGCCCTGGGGCGGAGCTCCCACCGTGATGGTCAGATATTCTTTCTTCATCCAGTTTTCCCGGATAATCTCGTTCATGTCGCGCAGAGCGGCCTGAGACTTGGCGGCCAGGACAAGCCCCTCAGTGCCCCGGTCCAGGCGGTTGCAGATGGCAGGAGCAAAACGGTTTTCCGCCTTTGGGTCGTAGGTGCCCTGTGCGGTCAGCTGTGCGATGAAGGCGTCCACCAGGTTGGCGTCGCCTGTCCGGTCACTGTGGCACAGAAGGTGGGCGGGCTTGTACAGCGCAGCAATGTTGTCGTCCTCGTAGATTACCGTGACGGGAGGCTGACGGCGGGGAGCCGGTTTGGATCTGGCGGGGGAGACGGCGGGGAAAAACTCGTCGTTGATGTACAGCTCGATCACATCGCCCTGCTTGAGACGGGTGTCTGCCTCTCCGCGCTTTCCGTTGACCTTGATCCGTTTGTTGCGGAAACTTTTGTACAGGAGACTGCGGGGCATGCCTTTGGTGACGGACTCCACGAATCGTGACAGCCGCACGTCGTTTTCATTTGGACCGGCGACAAATTGTTTCATAAAATGGACCTCTGACTTTTCATTTATTTGGGTTACGTGTATAATAAGGGGGTAGGACGGTGCAGTTTTGCCCGGAACAAAACAAAGGATAGGGACGATGCAACATGGCACAAGCCAAAAAACCAAAGCCGCTGCATGAGGCACATCGGGCCCGGATGCAGGAGCGGGTGAAGCGCGATGGCCTAGAAAGCCTGGCGGAGCATGAGGCGCTGGAATATCTTTTGTTTTTTGCCATTCCGCGGCAGAATACCAATCCGTTGGCACATCGGCTCATCCAGCATTTCGGCAGTTTCTGCCGGGTTCTGGAAGCAGGTGAGGAGGAGCTTCGGGAAGTGGAGGGCATCGGCCCGTCCAGTGCCCGGATGATCCATTCGGTGCTGGAGTTCGCACGGTATTACACCATGCACAAGCGGGTCCGCCGGGTCGGGCTCAACAGTACGGAACGGGTTCTGGAATATGTTCGTCCGCTGTTCATGGGGCTGCAGCATGAAGTCCTGTACCTCATTGCCATGGATGACAATTATACGCCGCTGCGGGATATCCGCATCGGGGAAGGCTTGCCCAACAAGCTGACCTTTGACATCAACAAGCTGGCACGGACTGCCGTCTCCACCGGCTGTACCTGTGGTGTGCTGGCCCATAACCATCCCTCGGGACTGGCGGTTCCGTCAGAAGAAGATTTCGCCGCCACGGTGCAGATTTCCAAAACCTTGGGAATGCTGGGCATTGATCTTCTCGACCATCTTATTATAACCGCAGATGACGCCGCGTCAATGCGTGACAGCGGCAGAATGCCGCATTTTGATCCCTATAACCAGCAGGTTTATTATTGAGCACCCGGGTCTGCCGGGACAAAACAAGCGCCGCCGGCAGTTTCCCGCCGGCGGCGCTTTGTTACATTTCAGCTGAAATCCGGATCAGTTCTCCGGAATCAGGACGCCATATCCACCGTCTGCACGGCGGTAGACGGCCTGGATGCAGTCGTTTTCGATGCTGCGGTAAAGGAAGAAGCTATGCCCCAGCAGATTCATCTGCAGGATGGCCTCCTCGGTGCTACAGGGCTTGACGGCAAAGTGCTTTTCCCGGATGACCTCGTAGCTTTCTTCCGGCTCAGCCGGAACAGCGGGGATTTCGGCAGCGGCGCTGGTCAGTTTGTCACCCAGACGCTTACGGTATTTGACCACACGGCGCATCAGCAGATCGAAAGCATCGTTGAAGGCATCCTCCATCCGCTCGGATGCCTTTTCGGCGCGGAGCGTCAGCCCGGTGCTGCGTACGGTGATCTCCACGGTCTGACGGGATTTCTCCACATTGACCGTCACCTGGGCCTGTGCCTCATTGGGGAAGAATTTATCCAGCTTGGCGAGCTTTGCCTCCGCTTTCTCTATAAAACTGGGCTTCAGCGAAACCCTGCGACCGGTGCATGTAACCTTCATAGAACCTTGCCTCCTTGGCCGGGACGCACAGGCACAGCGGCGTGCACATCCCGCGATATATTCGCAGCCGTTCCGGATATGCAGTGCCGTGGCCTCAAAACATTTGCGGAGAAAATCCCCGGCACAACAGAAAGGTCTGGCTGTTACTATCATTATATCAGGGTTTGGAAGGATTGAAAAGCTTCCTGATATGAAAAAAGCGGAGGGCTTTTTGGCGGATTTTTCTCTTGACATTTGCAGGGGTTTGCGGTATAGTAATCAAGTCGCCAATATAACTGATATGGGCCTGTAGCTCAGTTGGGAGAGCGTTCGGTTCGCATCCGAGAGGTCAAGGGTTCGAATCCCTCCAGGTCCACCAGTATGGAGCAAGCAGTGATTGCTTGCTCCATTTTTTTGTCACTGGCTGTCGGTATTCCACAGAAAACCACGCACAGGCAGGGGAATTTTCTGGATGTGCTTCCCGGGGGGCTCCCTTGAAAAAGACCGGCAAAGATAGTAAAATGAAATACATCTATATAATGTCGCACTGTGACTTTCCAAGGCCAGAATGAGGTGTTTGATATGATTCTTAGCATGACGGGATACGGCAGAGCACGCCAGACGCTGGGCGGCCGTGATATTACGGTGGAGCTGCGCAGCGTCAACTCGCGCTTTTTGGAGTATTCCTCGCGCATTCCCCGGGCGTTTTCCTTTCTGGAAGACCCGCTGAAAAAACTGGTGGCCGCCCGGGTCAGCCGCGGCAAGGTGGAACTGTCCCTGACGGTGCAGAGCGTGGAGGCTGCCGATACGGTGGTCTCGGTCAACTGGACGCTGGCCAAGGGCTACCATGACGCCCTGGTCCACCTGTCCGAGCAGCTGGAGCTCAAAAACGATATGACCACGGGTATGATTGCCCGATTCCCCGATGTGCTGACCCAGACTGCAGCCCCCCTGGATGAGGATGCTCTGTGGGAGGATGTCCGCACGGTGGCAGAGCAGGCGGTGGATGCTTTCCTGACCATGCGCGCCACAGAGGGCGAAAAGATGCGGGAAGATCTGTTGAGCCGTCTGGATACGGTGGAGACCCTGGTCGCCGGGATTGAGGCAAACAGCGCCGGCCGGGTCCAGGCCTACACGGATAAACTGTATACCCGCCTTAAGGAACTGCTGGATGACCGCAATATTGATGAGTCCCGCATTCTCACCGAGGCAGCCATCTTTGCGGACAAGACCGCTGTGGATGAGGAGACCGTCCGCCTGCGCAGTCATGTGTCCCAGTACCGTGCCATTCTGGCAGGGGACGGCCCGGTGGGCCGCAAACTGGACTTCCTGACGCAGGAACTCAACCGTGAAGCCAATACCATCGGTTCCAAGTGCCAGGATCTGGACATCACCCGCCTGGTGGTGGAGCTCAAAGCCGAGATCGAGAAGATCCGCGAGCAGCTGCAGAATCTGGAGTAAGCAGCCCACATCCGAAAGGCGGAACAATCTATGAAGCTCATCAACATTGGATTCGGCAACATGGTCAATGCGGACCGTCTCATCGCCATTGTCGCGCCCGAGTCGGCCCCCATCAAGCGTATCGTGCAGGACGCGCGGGACAAGGGCGCCCTCATCGACGCGACCTACGGCCGGCGGACCCGTGCCGTACTTATCACCGACTCCGACCATGTCATTCTCTCGGCCATCCAGCCCGAGACGGTGGCAGGTCGTTTTGACGGAAATACACAACCTGCCCCGGAAGAGCAGGACTGACTTCCGGCCCGGGCAAAACTGGTATCATAATGGGAAAGGATAAGGATGTTATGCAGGGAGAAAAGTATTTGTTTGTCGTTTCGGGCCCCTCGGGAACGGGCAAGGACACCATCGTGGCGCGGCTTCTTGAAAAGCACCCTGAGATCAGCCGGACCATCTCGGCCACCACTCGCCCCATGCGCGAGGGAGAAAAGGATGGAGTGAATTACTACTTTGTCACCCGTGAGGAATTCGAGAACAAGATCGCCCACGATGAAATCGTGGAGCACACCTGCTACTGCGACAATTATTACGGCACACTGCGCTCGGAAGTGGAGCGCCATATGCGCGACAAGACCCCTGTGATCCTGGTCATCGAGGTGGAAGGCGCAGGAAACATCAAGCGGATGTATCCCGGAGCGACCACCATCTTTGTCCTTCCTCCCGACATGGAGGAGCTGGAACGCCGCCTGCGCAGCCGTGGCACCGAGAACGAGGAGACCATCCAGAAACGCCTCAAGCGTGCCCAGACCGAGATTGCCAACTCGGTGGAGTATGATGAGCACGTGGTCAATGTGGAGGTGGACTCCTGCGCGGAGAGCCTCTACTCCATCATTCAGTTCCACATCACCCACGGCAAGGAATAATCCCTCGCCGGACCTTTGCCTGAAAGGGGGCGGCGCGTCTGCCGCGGATTGCAAAAGTGGCGGTCAGCGATGCCACCATCCATTTCGACAAGCTGTATTCCTATCTGGTACCGCCGGAACTGGCAGAGCGCATCTGGCCGGGCAGTATGGTGCTTGTCCCGTTCGGCGCGGGCAGCAAGCCCCGCATGGCTGTGGTGCTGGAATGCGGGGAAGAGCTCCAGCCTGACCCACGGCTCAAAACCATTCTTGACGCCGCACCGGAGGAAGCCCGCCTCACCCCGGATCTGATCGATCTGGTCCATTTCCTGAAGGACCGGACCTTCTGTACCTGGTTTGAGGCGGTCAAGGCGATGATCCCCTACGGTGCCCAGTATCAGCCCGCCAGAAAGGACGGGCGCTGGGTCATGCAGAGCCGGCTTTCCCGTACGGCGGAGCCGGTTTACACTCTGGCGGGGGAGCTCCCCCAAAAGCCGAAGCCCGGTCCCAAACAGGCTGCGGCGGTGGAGGCCTTGCGAAACGGCCCCCTCAGCCGCAAGGAGCTGGCGGAACAGGGAATTTCCGATGCGACGCTCAAAACTCTTTGCGAAAAAGGCGTTCTGTCGGTGGAACAGCGGGATAAACTGCTGGATCTGTTTGCGTCCATCCCCTTTGATCCCAGGCCGCTGGAACTTTCCCCGGAGCAGCAGACGGCCTATGACGCTCTGGAGCCCGCTCTGGAGGCCCGTCAGCCCTGTGGCGCGCTGCTGTACGGCGTGACCGGCAGCGGTAAGACGGCGGTGTTCCTCAAACTGATCGAGCGCACCCTGGAGCTGGGCCGCAAGGCGCTGGTCCTGGTGCCGGAGATCAGCCTGACCCCGCAGATGATCCGCCGCCTCAAGCAGATGTTCGGCAGCCGCCTTGCGGTGCAGCACTCGGCCCTCAATAATACCGAGCGGCTGTTGCAGTGGCGGATGATCCAGTCCGGGCGGGCGGATATTGTGGTGGGGACCCGCAGTGCGGTGTTTGCCCCTTTGCAGGATATCGGCCTCATCATCATTGACGAGGAGCAGGAACACACCTATCAGAGCGAATCGGCCCCGCGCTACTCCGCCCACGATGTGGCCAAAAAGCGCGCAGCCGCCGAGGGTTCCCTGCTGGTCTTTGCCTCAGCCACCCCGTGCACCGAGACTTATCATGCGGCTCAGTCGGGGCGTCTCCGGTTTGTCACACTGACCCAGCGGTACGGCGGCCGTCCGCTGCCCACCGTGGATTTCATTGATATGCGGGCAGAGCTTGCCGCGGGCAATCCCCGGGAGGTCAGCGGACGCCTGGTGCAGGAACTCAAAAGCAACCTGCAAAACGGGGAACAGAGCATCCTGCTCCTCAACCGGCGGGGCTACCGGACGGTGGGCATGTGCTCGGTCTGCGGGCATGTGATCAAATGCCCCAACTGCAGCGTACCCATGGTGTACCACAAGCCGCAGCAGGCGCTGATGTGCCATCACTGCGGGCATCAGATCCATCCGGTGCCCCAGCGCTGCCCCGAGTGCGGGGGCAAGCTCAATTACAGCGGTTTCGGCACCCAGCGGGTGGAGGAGGAGCTGGAACAGCTTTTGCCGGGCGCCCGCATCCTGCGCATGGACCAGGACTCCACAGGCCAGAAAAACTCCCACGAGAAGATGCTGGCCGAGTTTGCAGCCGGTCAGCATGATATCCTGCTGGGAACCCAGATGGTGGCCAAGGGCCTGGACTTTGAAAAGGTCACTCTTGTGGGGGTGCTGGGCATTGATTCCATGCTGTTCGGCCAGGGATTCCGGGCCTTTGAAAATGTGTTCAGCCTGGTGACCCAGGTCATCGGCCGGGGCGGCCGTGCCGATCTGCCCGGGCGGGCGCTGATCCAGACCGTCGTGCCGGAACATCCGGTGCTCAAACTGGCAGCGGCCCAGGATTATCCTGCCTTTTACCGGCAGGAGATCGCTTTCCGCAAGTTCAGCCTGTATCCGCCGTTCTGCGCCTTTTGTGTGGTGGGCTTTACCGGCAAGCAGGAGGGAGCCGTCTGTCAGGCGGCCTTTGCCTTTGCCCGGATTCTTGCCGACCTTGCCGCCCGGCAGCCGGACATTCCTCTGCGCCTGCTGGGCCCCGCCCCCATGAATATCGGCATGCTCAATGGAAAGTACCGATACAAACTCACCATCAAATGCCGCAACGATGCCACTTTCCGAGGATTGATGCGTGCAGCACTGGATGCCTACGCCAAACAGAAACTGCCCGCCAAGGCCACCATCGCCCTGGACTTCAATTCCGACGGTGATATGTGACCGATGCCACAAAAAAGGAGGTCGCCCATGTTTCGTATCCTGCGCTTTCTTTCGGCCATCCTGCTGGTCGGATCGGTATTTGTCACAACGGACCTGGCCATCAACCTGGCGGGAGCGCTGGTGCCGGAACTGCAGGTGGACGGGATTCCTTTTTCCAGCGTTCTGCAGTTCTGGTTCGGCCTTTGGGAAGGCCATCTCGTGACCCGGGTGGACTTCTTTCACGCGTTTGCCACGTCTGCCTGGATCAGCTTTGCCTTGCTTGCCTGGAACACGGTGCTTGCCGTGGTTTCCTGGTTTCATACAAAATAATTTCCCGGCAATGATTTCCGTGGCCGGGACCCACATGCATATTGGAGGTATTCACTTATGGCTCTTCGCACCATTGTACAGGACGGCGACCCGATTCTGAAAAAAGTCTGCCGCCCGGTCACCAAGTTTGACGACCGTCTGGCAACCCTGCTCGACGATATGAAGGAGACTCTCATTGAGGCCAATGGCCTTGGTCTGGCAGGCCCTCAGGTGGGCATCATGCGCCGTCTGTTCATCTGCCTGGATGACCGTGACATGCCCGAGGAACTGCCCGAAAATTACGAGTACAAGTTCATCGAGTTCATCAACCCCGAGATCCTCGAACTCAGTGATGAGAAGGTGGAACTGTACGAGGGCTGCCTGTCCTTCCCGGGCCATAATGGAGCGATCTCCCGCTCCAAGCACGTCAAGGTGAAGGCTCAGGACCGCAACGGCAAGGAGTTCACCATGGAGGCGGACGACATGCTGGCCCGCTGTATCCAGCATGAGAACAACCATCTGGACGGCATTACCATCATGGACCTTGCCACCCATTTTTATGAGGATGACTACCCCGAGGAACGCGAAGACTGACCGCGCAGTACAGGGAGGAAGGTATTTTTGAAGATTCTGTTCATGGGAACGCCCGACATCGCAGCCCAGAGTTTGGCGGCACTCCTTGACGCCGGACATGAGATCTGCGGCGTCTATACCCGGGCTGACAAGCCGGTGGGCCGCAAGCAGATTTTGACGGCACCGCCTGTCAAGCAGCTCGCGTTACAGCATGGGCTGACCGTCTACCAGCCGGCCACTCTGCGGGACGGGGAGGCGGAAAAGGTTTTCCGCGCCCTGGCACCGGATCTGGTGGTGGTAGTGGCGTATGGCCGCATCCTGCCACCGGAGCTGCTGCATATTGCCAAATACGGCTGCATCAACCTGCATGTCTCGTTGCTGCCCAAGTACCGCGGTTCCGCCCCCATTCAGTGGGCGGTCATCCACGGGGATGCCGAGACCGGCGTCACCATCATGCAGCTGGACGAGGGCTGCGACACCGGCGACATCCTGATGGTGGAGAAGGTCCCCATCGGGCCGGAGGAAACTTCGGGCGAGGTGTTCGACAAAGTCAGCTCCATCGGCGCACGCACGCTGGTCCGTGCCGTCGAGCTGCTGCGGGAGGGCAAACTTACCCCCAAAAAGCAGAATGACTCTCAGGCCACCCAGGCCCCGCCCCTCACCAAGGAGATGGCCCACTTCACCTTTGATACCACGGCCCAGAAGCTTCATGATCTGGTGCGCGGTATGAATCCCTGGCCTGTCGCTTTCTTTGAATACGGCGGCAAAAAGGTCAAGGTTCTGCAAAGCCGTATCGCAGGGAACCCGGAGGACGCCAAGCCCGGCACGGTGCTGGCCCTCAAACCGCTGACCATTGCCTGCCACGCCGATGCCCTGCAGCTGCTCAGCGTCACACCGGAGGGCGGCCGCCCTATGGACGGCACTGCCTGGGCTGCGGGACGCCGCCTCAAAGTGGGGGACCGCCTGTGACGGCGCGGTATCTGGCAGTCCGCGCCCTCATGCACCAGGAGAGGGACGGCTATTCCAACCTGGTGCTGGATGCCGAGCTCAAAAAATGTGACCCGCCTCTTTCCCGGCGGGACGCAGCCTTTGCAGCAAGTATTTTTTACACCACCCTGGAGCGCCAGCGCCTTCTGGATTGCTGCCTCGATCGGTTTACCCGCAAGCCGGTGGCCAAACTGGATGCCCCTGTCCGGGCCATTCTCCGCGCCGGGCTGGCGCAGGCCAAGTTTCTGGATGTGCCCCTGCCCGCCGCTGTCAATGAGTCGGTCAAGCTGGCCAAGGCCTTTGGCAAGACCAGCGCAGCCGGCATGGTAAATGCTGTTTTGCGCCGCGCCGCTGCCTTTGATGAGGCGACCCTGACTTTCGCAGAGCCGGTGGAACAGCTGGCTGTACAGTACAGTCTTTCGGATGCCGTTGCGGCGCTTTTGTACCGGGATTACGGGGAGGAGGCCTTTGCCATTGCCGAGGCCTTCTACCACCGTGGGGATACCTTCATCCGGGTCAACACCCTCAAAACCGGGGATGAAGCTCTGGCCGACACATTGCGTGCGGAGGGCTGCGAGGTCCGTCCCGGTCCGTGGGAGCATTGCCTGTCCGTCCGGTTCCCGGCATCCCCGGCAGCGACCAAAGCCTTTGCCCGGGGGCTTTTCCATGTGCAGGGACTGGCATCCCAGTTTGCAGCCGGGTGCGTGGATGCGCTTCCGGGCCAGCGGGTGCTGGACCTCTGTGCCGCACCGGGGGGCAAGAGCCTGACCCTGGCTGAAGCCATGCAAAATGAGGGCAGCCTTGTCAGTACGGATGCAGTCAAAAGCCGTCTGCCGCTCATTGAGCAGGCTTTTGCCCGCTGCGGCGTAACCTGCGGCAGTGTACGCGCGGGGGATGCCTCCCGGTTTGACAAGACACTCGGCACCTTTGACCGGGTGCTGTGCGATGTGCCGTGCAGCGGCATCGGAGTCATCGGCAAGAAGCCGGATATCCGGTTCAAGACGCTGGAAAATCTGTCAAGCCTTGTGGCTTTACAGCAAAAGATCCTGCAAAATGCAGCCAGGTATCTTGCCCAAAACGGGCGTTTGGTGTATTCTACCTGTACAATCAACGTGAACGAAAACGAGGATCAGGTCCGCGCGTTCTGTGAAAACCATCCGGAATTTCACGTTGTGGCGCCGCAAACTGTGCCGGAGGGCGCGGTGGCGGGAAAGTGGGGAACGCTGTTTTTGCCCCACAAAACCGCATCGGACGGCTTTTTTACAGCAATTTTAGAAAGAGTTTAGAAATTTTCCGCTCAATGCATTATAATAAGAAGGTGGATCTTGATGGAAAAACGCTGCCTCTCTTCCATGACACAGAAGCAGCTTGCCGAATATATTGCCTCGCTGGGGCAGCCGTCGTTTCGGGCCGGGCAGATCTATAAGTGGCTCCACCAGAAGCTCGTTACCGACTTCGACGCCATGACCGATCAGCCCAAGGCGCTTCTGGAACGCCTGCGGGAGGAGTGCACCATCGCGGCGCCCTCCATCCGGCGCAAGCAGTGTTCCCGGGACGGCACCATCAAATACCTGCTGGAACTTGCGGACGGCAACTGCATTGAGACGGTGCTCATGCGCTACCATTATGGCAATTCGGTCTGTGTGTCCACCCAGGTGGGATGTGCCATGGGCTGCCGCTTCTGCGCATCCACGCAGGCGGGCCGCGTCCGCGACCTGACTGCAGGGGAGATTGCCTCCGAGATCTACACTGTCCAGCGTGACACCGGGGAGCGCGTCTCCCACATTGTCCTCATGGGCATTGGGGAGCCGCTGCACAATTTCAATAACGTCATGGATTTCCTGGAGATCATCTCCAGCCCCGGAGGTCTGAACATCGGCATGCGCAATATCAGCCTGTCCACCTGCGGCCTGGTGCCCAAGATCGACGAGCTGGCCAAGCGCAAACTCCAGCTGACCCTGTCGGTGTCGCTGCACGCACCCAACAACAAGATGCGCAGCAGCATGATGCCGGTCAATGATGCCTACCCGCTGGAAAAACTGATCCCGGCCTGCCGCCGCTATCAGAAAATGACCGGGCGGCGCATCAGCTTCGAATACTCCATGGTGCGCGGCGTCAATGATTCGCCCGAGACGGCCAGGGAACTGGCCGACCTCATCCGCGGCATGGGCGCTCACGTGAACCTGATCCCGATCAACCCGGTGGATGGCAGTCCCTACTCCGCCACCGACGACAAAAATGTTCGCCGCTTCCGGGATCTGCTTGAACAGCTCGGCGTCAATGCGACCATCCGCCGCCGCTTGGGCGCGGATATCAGCGCGGCTTGCGGTCAGCTGCGCAGGGAGGACGCCAAAATGACGATGGAAAGGAACCAGCATTCATGAAACTTGCGGCGCTAACAGATATCGGCAGCTGCCGGCAGGAAAATCAGGATAACTACTGCGGCCAGCAGTTGACGGACGGTTCCGGCTGGGGCATCGTCTGCGACGGCATGGGCGGTGCGAACGGCGGCCGAGTGGCGGCCAAGATTGCCACCGATACCATGCTTCAGTATTTTTCCCGCCAGCTCAAGACCCTTCGCCACGGCGAGGAGAAGCAATTCATCATGCGGGGATTTGACATTACCAACCGGGCAGTTTATGATAAAGCTACGTCGGATCCCGACATGCTGGGAATGGGCACAACGGGCGTGTGCGCTTACATTTATGAGAATATGGCGCACATTGTCCACGCGGGGGATTCCCGCGCCTACCTGTTCCGGGACGGTCAGATCCGGCAGCTCACGCGGGACCATTCCATGGTCCAGCAGCTGGTGGACAGCGGTCAGATCACGCGGGAGCAGGCTGCGGCCCATCCGCAGAAGAATCTGATCACCCGGGCGCTGGGGGTGTCGGCCAACATCGTGCCGGAGTACAACCGCTGCGGCATCGAAAAAGGCGATATCATCCTTTTGTGCACTGACGGCTTGACCAATATGGTCTCAGATGCAGAAATCGCCCTCATCTTACAGGAAACCACATTCTTTGACGCACCCGGTGTGCTGGTGGATCGGGCCTTGTTGGGCGGCGGTCAGGACAACATCACCGTACTGCTGATGGGCGTGGAATCAACGGAGGAGACAAATGGATAATCTGATCGGCAAAAAGCTGGACGGCCGCTATCTGATCGAGAGCCTGATCGGTGTGGGCGGCATGGCGAACGTTTATCGCGGCCAGGATACCCAGACCGGCAACGCAGTGGCGGTCAAGGTGCTGAAAGAGGAATTCCTCGATAATGAAGAGCTGGTCCGGCGCTTCAAAAACGAATCCAAAGCCATCTCGATCCTTGACCATCCCAACATCGTCAAGGTATACGACGTGTCTGTCTCGGACAAGATGCAGTATATCGTCATGGAGTATATCGACGGCATCACGCTGAAAGAATACCTCAAACAGCGCGGCGGGGCACTCACCTGGAAGGAGACCGTCCATTTCGCCACCCAGATCTTGGGTGCTCTGGAGCATGCCCATTCCAAGGGCATCGTCCACCGGGACGTCAAGCCCCAGAACATCATGCTGCTGGCCAACGGGTCCATCAAGATGATGGACTTCGGCATCGCGCGGTTCTCCCGTGCCCAGAGCCAGACCGTCAGTGACAAGGCCATCGGTTCGGTGCACTATATCAGCCCCGAGCAGGCCAAGGGCGACAAGACCGATGCCCGCACCGATATTTACTCGGTGGGCGTCATGCTGTATGAGATGCTCAGCGGCAAGCTGCCCTTTGACAGCACCGGTGCCGTGTCCATTGCCATCATGCAGATTTCGGAGAAGCCCCGTCCGCTGGCCGAGGTGGCGCCCAATGTTCCGGAGGGACTGCGCCAGATCACCGAGAAGGCCATGAACAAGGACCCCAACGAGCGCTACCAGTCTGCCCGTGAGATGCTGGACGCCATTGATGCTTTCAAGCACAATCCGTCCATCCGCTTTGAGTATGAGTATATGACCCAGGATAACCCCGGCAAGACCATCAACAAGGTTGTCAACGACAGCAAGGGTCGCGGGGCCATCCGGACATCCGATGCCCGCCGCGCAGGACAGCCATCTGCGGCTGCAAAAGGGAAAAACGTGAAAAACAAACGCAAGAGCAAAAAAGGTGCCAAACCATTCTCTGTTGTGCCCATCTTCCTGGGCATGGCGGTGGCTTTCGTCATCGGCGCATATATTCTGGTCTACCTGATTTTTGCCAACTCCACCAACCCCCTGTTCTCCAACCGGGCAGACGTCCAGCTCATCAATTTTGTGGGGGAGACAGAGGATGATTTTCGCGCCTCGGAATACTATTCGCTTCTGACCCCCAACTGGGTCTATGAGTATAATTCCCAGTATGAGGAGGGTGTGATCTATCAGCAGAACCCCAAGTCCGGCCGTACCGTCAAGGAGGGCCAGACCATCACCCTCAAGGTCAGCCTGGGTACCCTCTGGGTACAGATCCCCGACTCGGTCATCGGCATGACCCAGGACGAGGCGGAGCAGGCCCTCAAGGACCTGGGGGTCAGCAATGTGGTCAACAGCTTTGTCATTGACGACAGCGTCACCTCCGGCACCGTTGTGCGCACCTCTCCCGAGGCCGGCCAGCAGGTGGAGGGAGATGCCACGGTCACCCTGTATATCGCCCAGCCCAAAATTGAGACAACCAAACTGGTTCCCACTGTGGAGGGCCTCGACTCCGAGAAGGCCCGCTCCACCCTGGCCAACATGCAGCTGGTCCCGTCCATCATCGAACAGCCCAGCGACCAGCCTGCCGGCACGGTGCTGAGTCAGTCGCCTGCAGGCGGTACCGAGGTCCGCATCGGCTCCAGCGTGCGCCTGTATGTCTCCAGCGGTATTCCGGAGACGCCGGTGACAACACCTACTGACGGAGAACTCAACGGCGATCCCAATACCGTTGTCAAGACCTGGTCGGAAGACCTGGGCGACGGCAACTGGGAGGACCGTTACCAGACCGGCGACGGCAAGGTCTACCGTTCCGACGGAACCTTCCTGTATCAGGGATGACGCCGTATATTACCAAAGGCGTCGGCGGCTTTTATTATGTCCGTACGGAAAACGGCATTGCCGAATGCCGTGCCCGGGGGATTTTCCGCAAACGCGGCATCACGCCGGTGGCGGGAGATCAGGTGGAACTCAATGCCGACGCCAATATGATCGACGAGATCCTGCCCCGAAAAAATGTTTTTGTGCGGCCTCCGGTGGCAAATCTGGATGTTCTGTTTATTGTTGCCAGCACCACCCAGCCGGTCCCCAGCACGCTTGTGCTGGACAAGCTGGCGGCGTCGGCTTTTTACCAGAATGTCCAGCCGGTGCTGGTGGTGACCAAGACCGATCTTGCGGCGGCTGATATGCTGCGGAAATCCTACACCGGCAGTGGTCTGCCCCTGATTCTTCTCCACTACGATACCGGGGAAGGGCTGGACGAGGTCCGCGGATGGATCCAGGGGCATCTCTGTGCCTTCTGTGGCAACTCGGGCGTGGGCAAGAGCACCCTCATCAACGCTCTTGCCCCGGATCTTGACCGGGAGACCGGGGCCATCAGCAAAAAGCTGGGCCGCGGCCGCCACACCACCCGGGAGGTTGAAATCTTTGAAGTCTGCGGCGGCCGCATTGCGGATACGCCGGGCTTTGCCAGCCTGGAGACCCAGCGGCTGTGCCGGATCCCCAAGGAAGAACTGGAACTGGTGTTCCCGGAATTTGAACCCTACCGCCAGCAATGCCGTTTTGTGGGCTGTTCCCATCGGTCCGAGAAGGGCTGCGCCGTGCGGGAGGCTCTCGCCGAGGGCAAGATCTCCCAGTCCCGGTATGACAGCTACCTTGCCATGTACGAGGAAGCCGCTCAGCTGAAAGACTGGGAAAAATAAGCACTGTTTGCCGCAGGTTTTGCCGGCGTGCCGTCAACGCACCCGCGCAGGCCTGCGGCTTTTTGAATGAGAGGGGAGAAAATACCTCATGGAACGTGCCGTCATTCTGTCTGCCTGCGGGGTGTCGCCGCAGATGCGCCGCTATATTCACAAGGGAGACTATATTGTCGCCTGTGATGCCGGATATCGCAATGCGGCGGTGCTGGGGGTAAAGCCCGACCTGATCGTCGGCGACTTTGACTCAGCGCCCCGGCCGGATACGCAGGGCGATATGATCGTGCTGCCTCATGTCAAGGACGATACCGATACCCAGTACGCGGCGCGCTGGCTGCTGGAGCACGGCGCAAAACAGGTCACATTGCTGGGCGCCCTGGGCGGTGCACGGATGGAACATACGCTGGCAAACATTGCCACGGGATTGTTTCTTGCCCGTGCGGGGGTGCAGGTGATTCTGGCCGATGAGCGCAGCGAGCTTCACTACCTGCTGCCCGGCCAACCGCTGAGCCTGCCGCGCGGGGATTGGATGTACCTCTCCCTCTTTCCCGTTGACGGCAGCCTGACGGGCGTCTGTATGTCGGGTGTGTACTATCCCTTGTCGGATGCCACACTGACGCCGGACTATCCGCTGGGGGTCAGCAATGAATTCACCGCCCCCACCGCGGAGCTTTCCTGTGCAGGAGGCTGCGGCCTGATTGTTTTGACCCGTGCCGACGGGTGACGTTTTTTCGGCAGACGGCATACAATGGCGTACACGAGCAAATGGAGGTGGATGCCATGCAAATCGTTGTCGTCAAATGCCCCAAGGCGCTCAGCTGGCTGCTGCGCGCGGTGTTCAAGGTGAAATAACAGAGCAAAACATCCCCCGGGAAGTCCCAACGGACACCCCGGGGGATGCTTTTCTTTTTGGATAAAGCCTTTCCGCCACGATGCAGCAGAAAAAGGACTAGTCTGAATTGCCGGACAGCCGCATATAGATGCACAAGAAAGCGTGGAAAGGGGCATGCACATATGGAATTGAAGGTGTTCAAAGACACCATTGCCGCATACGGCGGCAGATGGGAGACGAGGCTGGAACTGCCGGTGGAGACCGAGATCCTCGTCCCGGATTATCTTCCGGCAGTGTTCAAGATCGTCAAGTGCCTGATCGAGCCGGTACTGATGCAGAACCATACCGCTGCTGCCAAATGGCAGGGGGAAGGCTACCTTCGCTGTACCGTCTACTACCAGTCGGACGAGGCCGGAACCCAACTCTACCGCATCGAGCAGAAGTTCCCGTTTGAAAAATCGGTGGATCTGCCCGAGGGCCGCTATGAGACAGGCCCGGCGGGAGTCTGGGGGGAGCTGGAATACTGCAACTGCCGGGCCATCAGTGAGCACCGCATTGATTTGCGGGGGGCCTATGCCCTGGGGGTGATGGTGCAGGCGGTGGAGGAACTGGAACTGCTGACCTCCCTGGCGGACTGCGGCATTGAACAGCGGACCCGGGTGCTTTCCGGCAAGGTCTGCGCAGCGGCGGAGGAAAAGACCTTTACTGCCGAGAGCACCATCTCCCTGCCCGGCGGCGATGAGGTGATCCTGGACATTTCTGGGTTGTTTGTGCCGGACACCTGCACGGTGCAGACAGGGCAGGTCAGCTGCCAGGGAATGCTGCGGGTGCAGGCATGTTACCGTCCGGCAGGCAGTGAGGAGATCACCGGCCGCCAAAAGGAAATTCCTGTCCGCCAGACCATGGAGGTGCCCGGCGCTGCGGAAGGGGACGAGTGTGTTTTCTGGGGCGAAGTTCTGGGCTGCGCACTGGCAGCCGATGATGCCGGCGACCCTGCACTGACCGTTACATGGAAGCTCCACGCCGAATTGTGGCGGCCGGTACAGTACACGGCGGTGGCGGATGCCTACTCCACCCTCTGCCATACCGAGACCCAGGGGACAGTCTGCCGCCTGCTGGAGGATGCCTGCTCCCTGCGCCAGACCATTCTGGCCGAAGCGGGAGATGATCTTCCAGACCCGGATCTGGAGGTCAAGGGATGTTTTGTCACGCTGGGTGCTTTGATGCCCACGCCCGGGGAGCAGGAAAACACCGTCTGTTTCGGTGGCAAAGGCACGGCCCATGTGCTTTGTGCCGATGCACGGGGAGAGCTGACCTGCTATGATAAGGGGTTCACATGGCAGCTGCCTCAGAGTTTTGCAGGAACGGCAGCGGATTACTGCCTGCGGGCGCATGCAGTGGTGGCCAAGATCACTTCGGGCAAGACTGGCGGCCGGCTCCGGGTGGAAATCGAGATTGCAGTGGACGGCCAGCTTCTGAAGGTCACCGCCGTCCCGGTCGTGGGGGATGTTGCACTGGGGGAGGAATTCCCTGATAAGAACGACGGCCCCGCACTCTACCTCTACTATGCATCGGAGGGAGAGCGGGTGTTTGACATCGCCAAACGTTACCATGCCCGGGCCAAAGATCTGGCGGCGGCCAATCATATGGAATCCGATCCCGGGACACCGGTGCAGGAGATGACCACTGCCCGGACCTGCCTGCTGATCCCCGCGGCACTGTGAAAGGAGGCCCACAAATGACGCAGGAACAGATCTATCAGAACATTGCCAGCCGGACCGGTGGCGATATTTATATCGGGGTGGTAGGCCCGGTGCGCAGCGGCAAGAGCACGCTGATCAAGCGCTTTGCCGAGCTGATGCTTTTGCCCCACATCAAAAATGACGCCCAGCGTGCCCGTGCCACCGATGAATTGCCCCAGTCTGCGGCGGGGCGTACCATCATGACGACGGAGCCCAAGTTCATTCCGGAAAAAGCGGTGGAGGTGGAGCTGTCGGGCGGGGGAAGCTTCCGCGCCCGGCTGGTGGACTGTGTGGGGTATATGGTGGAAGGCGCCCTCGGCCATGAGGAAAACAATGCCCCCCGCCTGGTGAAAAGCCCCTGGTTTGACAAGGCGGTGCCCTTTGACCTCGCGGCCGAGACCGGTACGCGCAAGGTGATCCGGGAACACGCCACCGTGGGGCTGGTGGTCACCACCGACGGCAGCATTGCCGAGATCCCGCGGGAAAATTACCTGGATGCCGAGCAGCGCATCATTGCCGAACTGGATGAGATCGGCAAACCCTATCTGATCCTTCTCAACTGCACCGATCCCGACAGCGAAGCCAGCCGCAGCCTGGCTGCCGGTCTGGAACGGGACTACGGCCACCCGGTCTGCCCGGTGAACTGCACCCAGCTCACCGCCGAAAAACTGGATGCCATCCTCAAACGGCTGCTGTATGAGTTCCCCGTGCGGGAGATTGCCGTCACCATGCCGCCGTGGGTCACCATGCTGGAACCCGGCCACTGGCTGCAAAGCTCGGTGTACGAGGCGATGCTGGAATTTGCCGCGGGCGTCCACCGTATGCGGGACGTGGCGGGCAAACAGCCGGCCATCGACTGCGAATATATCACCGGGGCATCGCTGTGCGGCATGGATCTGTCCACCGGCAGCGTGCATATTACGGTCCGGATCGCCCCCGATATCTTCTACAAGATCCTGGGCGAGCAGACGGGGCTGGACATTGTGGATGAGGCGAGCCTTTTGCCCTGTATTGTCAGCCTGGCCAGAGCCAAACGCGCCTATGACAAGATCAAGGGGGCCCTCGACCAGGTGGAGGCCACCGGCTACGGCATTGTCATGCCCGGTATTGATGAGCTTGCCCTGGAGGAGCCCGAGATCGTGCGCCAGGGCGGGCAGTATGGGGTGAGGCTTTCGGCCAGCGCACCGTCGCTGCATATCATGAAGGCCACCATCCGCACCGAGATCTCCCCCAGTGTGGGCAGTGAGCAGCAGGGGGAGGAACTCATCAAGAGCATCCTGCAGGATTTCGAGAGCGACCCCGGCAAGCTGTGGAACACGAATATTTTCGGCAAGAGCCTCAATGAGCTGGTCAATGAGGGGTTGCAGGCCAAATTGCTGCATATGCCGCAGGAGGCCCGGGGCCGCCTGCAGGTGACTCTCGAGCGCATCATCAACGACGGCTGTGACGGCCTGATCTGCATTCTGCTGTAAGGCGGAAGAGGGAAAGGGGGCGCGTATGCGGCGCAACAAGAAGGACCAACTTCGCCGTGCACAGGAAGCTGAACTGAACCGCATTGTGGCGGCGCTGGCTGCCAATGAGCGCAATTATCAGCAGGCGGAGGATGCGCTGGGCATTGAGCAGCTGGTCTATGAGCGCGCGGCGCTGATGTGTCGTTACCGTGCGCTGCTGCGCGCGGTGCGGGGAGGTGACAAACCATGCCCCTCGGTTTGATGCTGGCCGGGGCGGTCTGCGTGCTGGTTGTGGCACGCTGTGCCGCACGGCAGAAACACGCGGTGGCGGCGCTTTTGGGCAGTGCTGTCTGCGGGCTCGCGGCGCTGGCGGTGGTGGGGCTGCTGGCACCGTATACCGGGGTGACGCTGCCCCTCAACCGACTGACTGCTTTTGCGGCGGCGGTGCTGGGACTGCCCGGCGTGGTGGGGGTGCTGCTGCTTCAGCTGCTGCTGTAACGCGGCGGCAAAAAAGAAAACAGGCGGACGGGGAAGATACCCAGTCCGCCTGTTTTGCCATGGTTCAAAAAGCAACGCGGCCGCTGCGGAGGGGCAAATCCCATCGCAGCGGCCGCGTATTGTGTCAGGAAAACGACTGGACCGTAAGCCGGGTTCTGTATTAAACGACGATCTATCTTGACCTTGCGTTGCCGCAAGGCTCCGCGGGAAATCCCGCATGCCATCTCCGGGACGCGCGAGGCTCCGCATCTGTCCCATACGGATGTTGCTTCTGACAGGGTTTACATAGCCGCAAAGTCGCCAGTGCGCTGGTGAGCTCTTACCTCGCCTTTCCATCCTTGCCGGACCATTGCTGGTCAGGCGGTTTCTTTCTGTTGCACTATCCCTGGGGTCACCCCCGGCTGCCGTTAGCAGTTGTCATGCCTCTGAAAAGCCCGGACTTTCCTCAGAACGGACAAAGCCGTTCCGCCGCCGTATGTTCCACTCGTTTCGGTGGAAGTATACCACATCCGGCACAATTTGGCAAGCCGGAGACACTCCCGTTTGGGTTTGCAACACACTGCCCGATGTGATATAATCTATCCATACACTGCCGTGCGGTGGGCTTTGCCCTGCCCGCGGCCGTATCAGGCAACAGATCGGGAGGGCGTATATGCTGTATCTTTCCTGCCGGGTCCCATCCGACGCTCAGGGCTGCCGTCTCGACAGTTTCCTGCGCGCTCAGGGGCTTTCGGCGGGACTGATCCGCGGGGTCAAGCACCAGTGCGGCGGCTTTTTTGCCGACGGCGCGCCCATTCACACCAATATGCCGCTTACAGCGGGGCAGCAGCTGACCTTTGCACTGCCGCCCGATCCGCCCACCCAGGTGGAACCTCAGCCGGTGGACTTCGGCATCCTGTTCGAGGATGCCTTTGCCGCTGTGCTGGACAAGTCCGCCGGTCTGGCAGTGCATCCCACCCTCAACTATCCGGACAAAACGCTGGCCAACGGCTGGCTGTGGCATCTGGAACAGAGGGGACAGGCTGGCGTTTTCCGCCCGGTCAACCGCATTGACAAAAATACCAGCGGGCTGGTACTCTGCGCGGGCAATTCCTTCGCAGCGCCCATCCTGGCCGAAACGGCGCACAAATGTTATCTTGCCGTGACGGAGGGACTTCTGCCGGAGGATGACGGCACCATCGATGCCCCCATTGCCCGGCGGGGTGACTCCATCATCGGCCGGACAGTGGCTCCGGACGGCAAACCCAGCATCACCCGTTACCGCGTTCTTGCAAGAGGCGGTGGCCATACTTTGGCGGCCTGTATCCCTGTCACAGGCCGTACCCATCAGATCCGGGTGCACATGTCCCATCTGGGCTGTCCGCTGGCGGGGGATACCCTCTATGGCGGTCATACCGAACGGATCGGCCGCCACGCACTGCATTGTGCCGCGCTGGCTTTCCGCCATCCTTTGGACGGTTCGCTGCATTCCGTCCGGTGCCCGCTGCCGCCTGACATGGGGGAGCTTTGCCGGGAATGCGGCATGCCGCCGGTATCTTTCGACACCCTGTTTGCCCTGATACAGGAACTTTCCCCCAAGACAAGGGGAGTGGAACCCAAAACGCCTTTTGCGTATTTTATCAGAGAAAATGACTAAAAAATCTTTGGAACAAAATCATACCGAAGAAACCGCCTCCCGCCGTCATAAGGAGCGCAGCCGATTCTCCCAGTGGCTGGACGTTCACCGCGTCAAGCGCACTGTCCGCCTCTGGCACAAAAAGCAGAAAAAGTCCGAGCGCCGCAACCGTCTTGGCGAGATGATCCGTCGGCTGCCGCATGCGTCGCTTATCGGTGATGTTCTGTACATGTTCGGTTTCTGGCTGGAGTATGCGGTGGTCTGCGCGGGGCGCACTACGCTGCACGCTGCAGGAGCGGTCCTCTCCCATGTGTGGGATATTCTGCTCATGATCATCCGGCCGCTGGCCATCGGGATCATTACCTTCCTGGAAGATCTGCTGGAACCTCTGGCCCGCATGCATTCAGGCCTGAGTCATATCCGTGCTCTGCCGCAGCAGCATCCCGATGAGGACGCCAGACAGATCCGCGCCGAGAAGATCCAGTATTTCAAGCGCGGCACCAAGCTGTACCTGCCCCTTGTGTGGAATGCCCTTTCCTATGCGCTGCCGGTGGCGGCGGCGGTTTTGCTGGTCTGGGTGGTGCGCACTCAGCTCAGCTTCAATTACCTGCTGGAGGTTCGCGTCAACGGGGAACCCGTCGGCTACGTAGCCAGCGAGCAGGTGTTTGACAGTGCCCGGGATGACGTACAGTCCCGTATTGAGCGCGCCCGCGCCGTGATGGAAGCGGCGGGGGTGGAGACCACTGACGATGCCTGGAACATCACGCCGACCTATACCCTGGCAGTCTCGGGCAATGTCATGACCGAAAACGAGGTGGCCGACGCCATTCTCAGCGCCTCCAGCGATGAAATCGGCGACGGTACTGCCGTGTACATTGACGGAGAGCTGCGCTTTGTCACCACCGAGGGCGACCATCTGCGCGCCTATCTGGATGCCATCAAGGCACCCTACGAGGATGCCTTTGATTCCGACCGCCGGGTGGAGTTTGTCCATGACATCACGCTGGTGGACGGCGTCTACTTCCTGTCCTCCATTGTGCCTTATGATACGGTCATTTCCACCCTCAACGCCATGTCCGATCCGGCAAGCTATACGGTGGAGGAGGACCAGACGGCAGGGGAGGCGGCCAAGGCCATCGGCGTGGACTACGCCACGCTGCAGACCTGGAATCCGGAACTCACCGGCGAGGATGAGGAGCTGACCGCGGGCCAGACGCTGGTTGCATCGGAGTCCACGGCGGAGCTTTTGCAGGTCAAGGTGGTGGAGCGCCAGTCGGTGCTGGAGGATGTCCAGTACGATGTGATCAAGACAGAGTCGGACGAGTATGACTTCGGCAAAGAGGTCGTTGTACAGGAAGGCCAGCTGGGCCTGCAGGAGGTCACCAGCGATGTGACCTACATCAACGGCCAGGTCAGTGCCATTGATATCGTGGACATCACCACCGTCATTGAACCGGTGGCGGAACAGGTCGTTGTCGGCACCAAGCTGAAAAACAACATGGTTTCTCAGGTTGGCAGCGGTAACTTCTACTGGCCGGTTCCCGGTTACAAGGCGGTTTCCCGTTGGGTGGAAAACGACCGTTACGCTACGGACATCACAGCCAATTACGGTACCCCCATCATCGCGGCGGACAGCGGCGTGGTGGTCACGGCGGGTACGCACTGGAGCTATGGCAACTACGTGGTTATCGACCACGGCAACGGATGGCGGACGCTGTACGCCCATATGTCGTCCATTGCCGTCACCATGGGACAGTCGGTGACAGGAGGTCAGACCATCGGCTACGTCGGTATGACCGGCGTTGCCACCGGCTACCACTGCCACTTTGAGATGTCCTATAACGGAACCCTGGTCAACGCACACGACTACTTCCCCAATATGTAAGGCGAAGGCAGCCCGGCGGGCTGCCCCACGCTGCAAAGGAGAACGTCTTTGAAATCTCAGATTGACGACAAACAGCAGAAGGAGAGCGGCACCGGCCACTCGTCCCGGCCGTCCGGAGGCGGGTTCGGTGCGTGGCTGGATGAACTCCGCGTCAAGAAAACGGTGCGCATCTGGCACAAACGCCAGAAAAAAGCAGCCCGCCGCGGCAGATTCAGCGACCTGATCCATAACCTTCCCCACGCGTCCCTGATCGGGGATGCGCTGTACATGGTAGGCTTTTGGGCCGAGTATGCGGTGATCTGCGCGGGCCGTACCGTCATGCGCGCTGCGGCGGCGATCCTGTCCCACGTGGGGGCCATTCTGCTCATGATCATCCGGCCGCTGGCCATCGGGATCATCACCTTCCTGGAGGATCTGCTGGAGCCCTTTGCCCGGATGCACTCGGGTCTGCGCCATATCCGGGAACTGCCGGAACAGTATCCTGACGAGGACGCCAGACAGATCCGCGCGGAGAAGATCCAGTATTTCAAGCGCGGTACCAAACTTTATCTGCCTCTTGTATGGAATGCCCTTTCCTACGCGCTGCCGGTGGCGGCAGCGGTTCTGCTGGTCTGGGTGGTGAGCACCCAGCTCGGCTACACCTACCTCCTGGAAGTCAAAGTCGGGGAAAAGACCGTGGGCTATGTGTCCAGCGAGCAGGTGTTTGACAATGCCCGGGATGATGTGGCATCCCGTATCGAACGGGCCCGCTCCGCCATGGAGGCAGCCGGTGTGGAGACCACCGATGCCGAGTGGGACATCACACCCACCTACACCCTGGCTGTCTCGGGAGATGTCATGACCGAGAGTGAGGTGGCCGACGCCATCCTCAGCGCTTCCAGCGATGAGATCGGCGACGGTACCGCCGTGTACATTGACGGAAATCTGAGCTTTGTTACCACCGAGGGCGATCACCTGCGCTCTTACCTGGATGCCGTCAAGGCGCCCTACGAGGACAGCTTCGACTTCAACCGCCGGGTAGACTTTGTCCATGACATCACGTTGGTGGACGGCGTTTACTTCCTGTCCTCCATCGTGCCCTACGATACCGTGATTTCCACCCTCAATGCCGTGTCCGATCCCTCGACCTATACCGTCGGGGAGGAGGAAACAGCCGGTGAGGCGGCCGAAACCCTGGGCCTGGATTTCACGACCCTGCAGGCATGGAACCCCGATCTCACCGATGAAGATACCGAGCTGGAGGAAGGCCAGACGCTGGTGACTTCCGATGCCCAGGCGGAACTTCTGCAGGTCAAGGTGATCGAGCGCACCTCCGAGGTGGAGGATGTGGACTTTGACGTGGTCAAGACCGAGTCGGACGAGTACGACTTTGGCGACGAGGTGGTCGTGCAGGAGGGACAGCCCGGACAGCAGGAGGTCATCCGCGACACGACTTATATTGACGGTCAGGTCACCGATGTGAGCATTGTCAAGATCAATACGCTGGTGGAGCCGGTGACCGAGCAGGTCATCGTCGGCACGCGGCTGGAGAGCGGCATGGTGGCTCAGGTAGGCAGCGGTACTTTCTACTGGCCTGTGCCCAACTACCGTTACGTCAGCCGCTGGATGAGTGCCGACCACAAGGGTGCCGACATCGTGGCCCCGGCCGGAACGCCCATCATCGCTGCCGACAGCGGCAAGATCGAATATGCCGGCTGGCACAACCATCCCTACGGCTACGGCAACTACGTCATCATCGACCACGGCAACGGCTGGAAGACCCTGTACGGGCACATGTCCGCCTTCGCCGTCAGCACGGGTGACGCCGTGAAAGCGGGGCAGGTCATCGGCTATGTGGGCAATACCGGTTATTCTTTCGGCAACCACTGCCACTTTGAAATGTATTACAACAACTCTCTTGTCAGTGCAAGGACCTATTTCCCCAACATGTAAGACAAAAAGGAAAGCCCGCCCTGCACGTTGCGTAAAAAAACTGCGTGGGACAGTCTGATAATTTGGGATTTTTCACGCAATTTTTGTAAATACTAAGGGCGGTACTTTTCAAAACTTCCGTTTTGGTGTATAATACAGCAAACCATGCGGCTTTGTGCCGGCAGGGCCTGGAGCCTTGGCCGGCGGCAGGAAAGCGGGGCATCTCTGGCTCTGCACAAGTCCTGTCGGCCGTGCTCGGCTGGGCAAAGGAGAGAATTATCACTTTGGAAAAATTTGTGATCCGCGGCGGGAATCCGCTCACCGGCGATGTCACCATCGGCGGTGCCAAAAACGCGGCTGTGGCCATATTGCCTGCAACCATTCTGGCAGCGGGAAAGTGCATTATTGAAAACCTTCCCTGTATCAGTGACGTGATGGCATCTCTGCAGATTCTGAGCGAACTGGGTGCCAGCATCCGGATGATCAGCAAAAGCACCTACGAGATCGACACCACCCACATTGACTGCACCGAGGTGTCCAATGAGCTTTCACGCCAGATGCGCGCCAGCTATTATTTCCTGGGGGCACTGCTGGGACGTTTCGGCTCGGCACAGGTAGCCATGCCGGGCGGCTGTAATCTGGGCCCCCGCCCCATTGACCAGCACCTCAAGGCATTCACCGCCCTGGGCGCGCAGGATTCTGTGGAGTACGGCATGATCCGCGTCAGCGCCAACGAGCTGACCGGTTCGCACATCTTTTTCGATACCGTCTCGGTAGGCGCTACCATGAATGCCATGCTGGCTGCCGTAATGGCGGACGGCCAGACCATTCTGGAAAATGTCGCCCGGGAACCCCACGTGGTGGACCTGGCCAACTGCCTGAATATGATGGGCGCTGACGTCCATGGCGCCGGAACCGATGTGATCAAGATCCGCGGTGTCGGCTCCATGCACGGCTGCAGCTATTCCATCATCCCAGACCAGATCGAGGCGGGCAGCTATATGGCGGCGGCAGCCATCACCAGGGGCGACGTCACGCTGCACAATATCATCCCCAAGCATCTGGAACCCATCACCGCCAAGATGCGTGCGGCTGGGTGCGAGATTGAGGAATTTGACGATTCGCTGCGCATCCGCTGCAATCAGCGGCTCAAGCCTCTCAAAATCAAGACGATGCCTCATCCCGGTTTCCCCACCGACATGCAGCCGCTGATGACGGTGCTGCTCAGCGTTGCCGACGGCACTTCCATTGTCACTGAGGGCATCTGGGAAAACCGTTTCCGCTATGTGGATGAGCTGGTGCATATGGGGGCCAGCATCCAGGTGGACGGCCAGGTTGCCGTCATTGAAGGGGTGGAGCAGCTGCATCCCGCCCCTCTGCGCGCGCTGGATCTGCGTGCCGGTGCGGCCATGGTGGTTGCAGCCCTTGCCGCCGACGGCGTGAGCGAAATCGACGAAACCAGCCACATCGAGCGCGGTTACGAGAATATCGTAGAAAAACTCCAGGCTCTCGGCGCGGATATCCGCCGCGTAGAGATTCCGGTCAATACCATCACCCGCGCCATGTAATGCAGGTGAGAAATGGCACAAAGGAATCGGAGCCGTATTTTCCCGTTGCGGAACAAACCTGACCGCTTTCTGGGGCCGCAGTATTGCGGCCCTGTTTTTGTGAGCGGCCGAAAAAATCAGACAGAGAGGAATTCAGACAAGGCATGGCACTGTTTACCACATTGTACTCCGGGTCGTCCGGAAACTGCGCGCTCATCCGCCACGAAAACAAGTATCTCCTGGTGGATATGGGCAAGAGCTGCCGCATCACCCTCACGGGACTGCGCAAGCTGGGGCTTGCCATCGCGGACTGCGAGGGCATCCTCATCACTCACGAGCACTCGGACCATGTCAGCGGCCTGGATACCTTTCTGAAGCACTACAATGTCCCGGTCTACGGGTGCGCCGAGACGCTGGAGATGCTGGCATCCCGCGGCACGCTGCCCCCGGCCATTGAGGCCATCGCGGTGGATGGGCGCACGGAGGAGATCGGATCCTTTGTGGTGACGTCTTTTCCCACCAGCCATGATGTGCCCTGCTGCGGCTACCGCATCCGTACGCCGGACCAGCGCACCATGGCCATTGCCACCGACCTGGGAGTGCTGACACCGGTTGTGCAGCAGAATCTGGCCGGATGCGACCTGGTTGCGCTGGAGGCCAATTATGACCGGTTCAGCCTGCAGGGAGGGCCGTATCCCTACTATCTCAAAGTGCGTATTGCCAGTGACCGCGGCCACCTGGACAATCGCGCCTGTGCGGCGGAGCTGCTGGAACTCATCCAGGACGGCTGCAAAAAGTTTGCCCTTTGCCATCTGAGCCAGACCAACAACACGCCGGAACTGGCGCTGACCACCATCTATAATGTCTTGCTGGCCGCAGGCATCCAGCCCGGCCGGGATGTTCTGATCCAGGCGCAGAGCCGCAACGAGATCAGCCCCTACATAGAGTTTTAAGGTGTCTTCATGCAAAATATTGACCTGATCTGTATCGGAAAACTCAGCACCTCCTTTTACGCCTCCGGTGTGGCCGAGTACCAGAAGCGGCTGGCGGCTTTCTGCAATTTCCGCATCATTGAGCTGCCCGAAGCCACAGTGGATGAGCGTCATGCCGGGGACGCCCAGATTGCCCGTGCGCTGGACAAGGAGGCCAAGGCCATCCTCGGCTCCCTGCGTAAGGGAGAATATCTGGCGGCGCTCTGCATTGAGGGCAAGCAGATTTCCAGTGAAGAACTTGCCAAAATGATCGCCGACCGGGCCATGAGTGGTTCGGGCGATATGGCCTTCGTCATCGGATCTTCCCATGGGCTGGCCGACAGCGTCAAGCGCGCAGCACAGGCCAGGATCTCCATGGGGCGCATCACCATGCCCCACCAGATGGCCCGTCTGGTTCTGACCGAACAGCTCTACCGGGCGTTCTCCATCAATGCCGGCATGAAGTATCATAAGTAACGAACCCGTTGTCCAACTGAGGGAGGGACGATCATGCGCCGCAGCCTGCTGTGTGGAATGCTTGCCCTGGGTGGATGCCTGCTTCTGTGCGGCTGTACCTTCCGGGCAGACCCGCCTTTGGCGCAGGTGACGGCCACCCCTGAAAGCAGCTCCGCCATCTCTCCGATTGGGGAAAGTCCGGACAATGCAGAAGGGGAACCGCAGGAAATGTCGGAACTTTTGGCGGGTATGACCCTGCGGGAAAAGGTGGGACAATTGTTTTTTGTCCGTCCCGATGCCCTGGATCTGTCCCAGACACGGCAGCAGATCAATGACGCCGATGCTGCGGGCGTGACGACGCTTTCTGATCTCATGAGAGATACTCTGGACCGGTATCCGGTGGGTGGGGTGGTCTTGTTCGGCAAAAACCTGACGGATTCCAAACAGCTTTCCGATTTTACCGCTCAATTGCATGGAGTGGGAAAGACGCCGCTGCTCATCGCGGTGGATGAGGAAGGCGGGACGGTTGCCCGCCTGGCCAATCACTCCGGGTTTTACAGTCTGCCGGACTATCCCAGTGCTGCACAGGTTGCCGCTGGCGGCACCGATGCCGTATATGAGATGAGCTCCGCCATCGGCGGCTACCTCAAGGCATACGGCATTGATCTGGACTTTGCCCCGGTTGCGGATGTGAACACCAACCCGGACAACCCCATTATTGGCGAGCGCGCCTTTTCCGAGGATCCGCAGCAGGCGGCGGATCTGGTCGGTGCGGCGGTGAAAGGGTTTCACGACGGTGGCGTGCTGTGTTGCCTCAAGCACTATCCCGGCCATGGCGACACGGCCGAGGACAGTCACAAGGATCTGGCCGTGACGCAGAAGGACTGGCAGCAGCTTCTGGACTGTGAGCTGGTGCCGTTCCGGGCCGGAATCCACGCCGGGGCGGATCTTGTTATGGCGGGGCATATCGCCGCGCCCGGGGTGACGGGGGAGGATATCCCGGCTTCACTCTCTCCCGAGCTATTGCAAAGGCTGCGGCAGGAACTGGACTTTGACGGCGTGATTGTGACCGATTCGCTGGCCATGGAGGGCATCACCAAACAATATTCTCCCGCGCAGGCGGCAGTACTGGCCGTACAGGCGGGAGCCGATATCCTGCTCATGCCGGATGACCTTGCCGAGGCCTTTGATGCAGTGGTCACGGCGGTGGAGGCGGGGGCCATTCCCGAATCCCGCATTGATGAGAGTGCGGCGCGGATTCTGGCACTCAAGCAGAAAAGTGGACTGATCTGACGGAGGAAACGAGATGTATACAGTGGACGGGGCTTTTTTTGCCCAGCGGGTATCGGGCATCCAGCGGTATTCCATCGAACTTCTGGCGGAGCTGGACCGGATTCTTTCTCCGGGGGAACTGGAAATCGCGGTGCCCAAAAATGTCAGAACACCGGAATACCGGAATATCCGTGTGGTATCCTGCGGCAGCCACAGCGGTATGCTGTGGGAGCAGACCGATTACCCCCGTTACCTCCGGCAAAATGGACGCAAGGGACTCTGTACCTGCAATGTCATGCCGTTGTTTGGATTTTCCGGCATGGTTGTGGTGCACGATGTCTGCTATCGTGCCCGGCCTGACTTCTATACCGATGCCCGCAGCCGCCTGAGCGCAGCCTGGCACCGGTTGCAGTATCGGGTTATCGCAAAAAAAGCGGAACATATTATTACAGTGTCTCAGTTTTCCCGCAGTGAATTGCAGCGGTATTATGGAGTAAACCCGGACCGTGTGACGGTCATCCCCAACGCCTGGCAGCATATGCAGCGCACCGAGCCAGACCCCACGGCTTTTGAAAAGTGGCCGGAGCTCCACCCGGGCGAATATTATTTTTCCATGTCCAATCTGCTCAAAAACAAGAATTTTCCATGGGTATTGCGTGCAGCCAAGGCCAAACCGGAAGCAATCTTTGCCATTGCAGGCGGAGGCAATCTGGCAAAAGCGGCGGGGGAGATGGGACTGGAAAATCTGCCCAATGTACGCTATCTTGGCTATGTGTCGGACGGGGAGGCCAAAACGCTCATGGCAAACTGCAAGGCATTTCTCTTCCCCACGCTGTACGAGGGTTTCGGTATTCCGCCTCTGGAGGCCATTGCCTGCGGTGCGCCCCGTGTCCTGGTCAGCGACACCCCCTGTATGCGGGAAGTTTACGGCAGCCATGCGGACTACATCGATCTGGAGACCAACCCCGGCAATGTGGATGACGTTACCCCCGGACACAATGCAGCAGGCGTGCTGGCGCGCTATTCCTGGGCGGACAGCGCCCGCCAGCTGGCACAACTCCTGCGGGGAGAAACTGCTGCCGGCGTCTGATGTGCGCGTGGGATCTTTATAAAAGAAATACAGACAAAAAGGCTGTGCCCGATTGGGATGGGGCACAGCCTTTTCTTTGTTGCAATTGTATGGAGGGAAGGAGCCTGCCAGGCCTCCGGTCCCGACAGCGGAAACACAAGCCTTACAGCAGGGCGATACCGGCCTCCTTGCAGGCGGCAACGGTATCGGCATCCCACAGGCTGACCTGCACTTCGCCCACGTGGGCCTTGCCCAACAGCAGCATGCACAGACGGCTCTGACCGATGCCGCCGCCCATGGTCAGGGGAAGCTCTCCATTCAGCAGCATCTTGTGGAAGGGCAGCTCGGCGCGCTCGGGGCAGCCGGCCTCCTCCAGCTGACGGCGCAGGCTCTCGGCATTGACGCGGATGCCCATGCTGGAGAGCTCCAGCGCGCAGCCCAGAGCTTTGTGCCAGAACAAGATATCGCAGTTCAGCGCCCAGTCATCGTAGTCGGGGGCACGGCCGTCGTGAGGCTTGCCGCTGCGCAGCTTGCCGCCGATCTGAAGAATGCAGGCAGTTTTGTGTTCACGGACAAAGGCATTCTCCCTCTCTTTGGGGGTCAGGTTGGGGTAGCGGTCCTCCAGCTCCTGGGAGGTGATAAAGGTCACATCACGGCTCAGGACAATCTTTTTCAGGGCAGGAAATTTCCAGCGCAGCTCATCCGCAGTTCCGCAGACGGCATCGACGATGTCATGCACCGTGTCCTCCAGAAAGTCCAGCGTGCGCTGGCGTTCGGTGATGACTTTCTCCCAGTCCCACTGGTCCACGTAGATGCTGTGGAGATTGTCCAGATCCTCATCCCGGCGGATGGCGTTCATGTCGGTGACAAGACCCTGCCCGGCGCGGAACCCATACTTGCCCAGTGCATAGCGCTTCCACTTGGCAAGGCTGTGCACGACCTCAGCGTTCTCGTTGAGGCAGGGAACATCAAAGGCGACAGGACGCTCAACACCGTTCAGATCGTCGTTGAGACCGCTGCCGTGGGCGACGAACAGGGGGGCGGTGACCCGTTTCAGGTGCAGCGCCGCACAGAGCTTTTCCTGAAAGATGGTCTTGATGAGGCCGATGGCTTTCTGGGTATCATACAGGCCCAGAGTGCTCTTGTAATTCTTGGGAATGACAATGTTGGACATGACTTCCATCCTCTCTGCTGCGGCGGTTCGGCGGTCTGCCGAGGCCGGGAAATATCTTCCATTATAACGGTTGCGCGCAGCTGCGTCAAACTGTGTGCGTCAGGCGGTCAGCTCTTGGCAAACTGGCTCTGGTACAGCTGAGCATAGAATCCACCCTTGGCCAGAAGCTCTTCATGGGTGCCCCGCTCGATGATGTTGCCTGCCTTCATGACCAGGATGCAGTCGGCGTTCTTGATGGTGGACAGGCGATGGGCCACGATAAAGCTGGTGCGGCCTTTCATGAGCTCTTCAAAGGCACTCTGGACAAGGATCTCGGTGCGGGTATCAATGGAGGAGGTCGCCTCGTCCAGGATCAGGATAGGCGGGCGGCGCAGCATGACACGGGCAATGCAGAGCAGCTGCTTCTGGCCCTGACTGATGTTGCCGCCGTCCTCAGTGATGACGGTGTCGTAGCCGTTGGGCATCCGGCAGATGAAACTGTGGGCGCGGGCCTGCTTGGCGGCAGCGATGATCTCCTCCCGGGTGGCATCGGGCTTGCCGTAGGCGATGTTTTCAGCAATGGTACCGGCCTTGAGCCAGGTTTCCTGCAAAACCATGCCGAAGTTTGCCCGCAGGGAATCCCGCGTTACCTGGTCGATAGGTTCGCCGTCCACGCGCAGGGAGCCGCCGTTGATCTCATAAAAGCGCATGAGCAGATTGACCAGGGTGGTCTTGCCGCAGCCGGTGGGACCGACCAGAGCAATGCGCTGCCCCGGTTCTGCTTTCAGACACATGTCCTCGATCAGGGGAACATCCGGAACATAGCGGAACTTGACATGATCGAATTCCACCTGCCCGGCTCCGTGCGGCAGCACTTTGGCATCGGGGGCATCGGGACGGATGGGGTCCTCGTCAATGAGGTCAAAGACCCGCTGGGCGCAGGCCAGAGCATTCTGCAGCTCAGTCATGACGCTGGAAATATCGTTGAACGGCTTGGTGTACTGGTTGGCGTAGTTGAGGAAGGCGTACAGGCCGCCCACCGTGATGGAACCGCCGATGGCAAGGAATGCACCGATAACGCCCACCGCTGCATAGACCAGTGAATTGACAAAGCGGGTGGCCGGGTTGGAGATGGAGGAATAGAACACCGCCCGGACGCCGCAGCGCTGGAGATCAAGGTTGATCTTTTCAAAGCGTTCCTCCGCGCGGGATTCATAGCCGAAAGCGCGGACCAGATGCTCATTGCCCACAAGCTCCTCTACCAGGGAGGTCATCTCGGCGCGGGTTTCGCTCTGGACCTTGAACATGGAGTAAGTGTGTTCGGCGATAAAGCGGGCCACAAAGATGGACAGCGGGGTCAGCAGTACGACGATGAGGGCAATGCGCCACTCGATCACCAGCATGATGCCCAGGGTGCCAAGAATGGTCAGTACGCCGGTGAACAGCTGGGTAAAGCCCATGAGCAGACCGTCGGAGAACTGTTCCACATCGGTGGTGATGCGGCTGATGGCATCGCCGGGGCGGTGAGCGTCCATGTAGCTCAGGGGAAGCACCTGCATATGCTCAAAGGCCTTGACCCGGATGTCCCGAACCACCTGGAAGGTGATGCGGTTGTTGACGAGATTCATCAGCCACTGTGCCACCACAGTGATCAGAATGGTTGCGACAAGCTGGGCGCCAAGCGTCAGCAGGGAGGTAAAATCCACATTTCCGGGCCCGACGATGAGGTCGACGCCGCGCCCCGTCAGTACGGGAGCGTACAGAGTGGAAATCACGGTGACGGCGGCCAGGACCAGAGTGGCAGCCACCGACAGACGGTAAGGCCGGATCAGGTCCATGACCCGGCGGATGGTGGCGGCGTCCGCCTTGCGGAGTTTCTTCTTCTTGCTCATAACGTGCGGGACACCTCCTCCTTGGAAAGCTGGCTCAGACAGATCTCACGGTAGACGTCGCAGCTCTTGAGCAGTCCGGCGTGGGTCCCAAGCCCGGCGGCGGAGCCGTCGTCCAGGACCAGGATCTTGTCGGCCCGCTGTACCGAGGCTGCCCGCTGGGATACGATAAAGACCGTCATGCCGCGGGTCTTTTCCTTGATGGCGGAACGCAGTGCCGCATCGGTGGCATAGTCCAAAGCCGAGGCACTGTCGTCCAGAATCAGGATACGGGGCATAGGAACGAGAGCCCGGGCAATGGTCAGACGCTGACGCTGGCCGCCCGAGAAGTTGCGCCCGGCGGTCTCCACCGGAGCATCCAGGCCACCCGGTTTTTCACGGACAAAATCCGCTGCCTGGGCGATTTCCAGGGCGGTCCAGATCTCCTCATCGGTGGCGTCAGGCTTGGCCCAGCGCATGTTGTCCCGGATGGTACCGGTAAACAGCACGGCCTTCTGGGGGACGATACCCACAAGGCGGCGCAGCTGGGCAAAACTGTACACCCGGACGTCATGTCCGAACAGGGAAACCTGCCCGGTGGTGGCATCGTAGAAGCGGGGGATCAGGTCGATGAGCGTTGTCTTGCCGCTGCCGGTACCACCGATAATGCCGATGGTCTCGCCCGGGGCGGCGTGCAAGGTGATGTTTTCCAGGCTGGGGGCACCGGCACCGTTGTAGGTGAAGCTGACACCGTCCAGGGAGACCGCATCGGAGTCTGCCACCCCTGCCAGTTCGGGGGCGGCGGGATCCGGCATGGTGCAGGGGGTGTTCAAAACCTCGGTCACGCGCAGGGCACTGGCGATGGCGCGGGTCGCCACAATGACCAGATCGGCCACACGCAGCAGATTGAGCAGGATCTGGCTCAGATAGTTGATAAGGGCAGTGATCTCACCCTGAGTAAGGGTGCCGGTATCCACCTCGCGTCCTCCATACCAGAGAACGGCAATAACGCCCAGGTTCACGACCAGATAGGTCAGAGGATTCATCAGTGCCGAGATCCGCCCGGCGGCCAGCTGGAAATCCCTCAGCCGGTCGTTGGTGGCGGCAAAGTCAGCCATCTCGTCCTGCTGGCGGGCAAAGGCACGCACCACGCGGGCGCCCACGTAATTTTCCCGGGTCAGCAGGGTAACACGGTCCAGGGTGCTCTGGGACTTGTGGTACATGGGGACTGTGGCCCGCATGATGAGGTAGATGATGAGGGAGATCACCGCCGTGATGAGCAAAAACCAGAGTGTCAGCCTGGGACTGATGGTGAACGCCATCACAATGGCACCGATGACAATGAACGGGCAGCGCAGCAGCAGGCGCAAAGTCATGTTCAGCCCGTTCTGCACCTGGTTGATGTCGCTGGTCATGCGGGTGACCAGGGTGGGGGTGCCGATGTTGTCCAGCTCGGTGTAGGACAGGGTATCGATATGGGCAAATAGGTCCCGCCGCAGCGCGGTGCCGAATCCCAGCGCAGATTTGGCGGCAAAATACTGTGCCGTCAGACTGCACACCATGCCGACCACCGCCAGCAGGACCAGCAGTCCGCACTGACGCCAGATCATGGGAACGTCGGCATTTCTGATGCCTTCATCGATGATCGTCGCCATGACGATGGGAACCAGAAGTTCAAAACAGGCTTCCAGCATCTTGAAAAGGGGAGCGATCACGGTCTCTTTTTCGTAACCGCGTATGTAACGGAGTAATCTGTGCATAACCTTCCTGCCTTTCCGTGGACTGGAATTCTTGACGTTCGTTTACGACCTTGCCGGGAAATCCCCGGGACAGACGGGCAGACTGTCAAAAATCCGACAACTATTATACCACGCAAAAGAGGGCTTTGCCATGACTTTTGCCCGCTTTCGATGATTATTTGCCCGGGCTTCGCCTATACTGTCCGTGGAAGGTATGCCGCACGGATACCGGCTGCCTGACAAGGGGGAAATGCTTATGCTCTATTTTCAAAAAGGACTGTCCCGCCAGACCTGCCGCACGGTGGGCAAGGCGCTGACGCTGGCTTCCCGGGAGGGGTGTTCCAGTGCCGATACCGGTCACATTCTGCTGGCCATGCTGGAAACGGACAACGGCCCGGCAGCAGAATTCCTGCGCCGCAAACATGTTACTCCGCCGGCGCTGATGGAATGCGCGGCCCAGCGCAGCTGCCATGGAGCGCCGGTGCGTCTGAAAGCAAAGGATCTGGCACCCGAGACCCGCAAGGCCCTGGAGTTTGCCATTCTGGGGGCAAAGGCTGCGCGGGCACCCCGGGCGGAAAACGAACACCTTCTCTGTGCCCTGCTGGAGGACTGTGCCTGCACAGCAAGCGTGTGGATGGCACAGCTGGGGGTGGAGGTCACCCAGGCCGCCCGGGAATGCCGCCAGCTGTCGGGGCAGCTGGTTCTGCCGGCACAGCCCAGGATGAGCACCTCCCGGGGCAGCCGCCCCAGTGAAAAGTACGGCCGGGATCTGACCCGGCTTGCCCAGGAGGGGCAGCTGGACCCGGTGCTCTGCCGGGATGCGGAGCTTGACCGTATGATTGAGATCCTCTGCCGCCGCCAGAAAAACAATCCCTGCCTTTTGGGGGAACCCGGCGTGGGCAAAAGTGCCCTGGCGGAAGCGCTGGCCCAGCGCATTGCGTCGGGACAGGTCACTCAGAGCCTGAGAGGAAAGCGGGTATTGGCTCTGGATATGGCGTCCATGGTGGCAGGAACCAAATACCGCGGCGATTTTGAAGAGCGTTTCAAAAATTTGCTGGAAGAATTGTACCGCGACCGCTCCACCATTCTTTTCATTGATGAGATCCATGTGATTGCGGGGGCCGGGGCTGCGGAGGGCGCCATTGATGCGGCCAGCATTTTAAAGCCCATGCTGGCCAGGGGCGAAATCCAGCTGATCGGTGCCACCACCCAGGAGGAATACCGCCGCACCATCCAGAAGGATTCGGCGCTGGATCGCCGTTTCGGCAAGGTCATTGTGGACGAACCCAGCCCGGCGGCAGCGGAAAAGATTCTGACGGGACTGATGCCGCGCTACGAACGCTACCACGGCATTGCCATTCCGGCACAGGCCATCCACGCAGCGGTGGAACTCAGCGTCCGGTATCTGCCGGGGCGATATCTGCCCGACAAGGCCATTGACCTGCTGGATGAGGCGGCGGCCGCGGTGCGGATCCGCTGTGCGGACCGCCGCGGCGAATCCCTGCCGGAGCTGAAGCCCTCGGACATTGCCCGGGTGGTCAGCAAAGCCAGCGGCGTGCCGGTGGAACGGGTGGGGGAAGCCGAGCGGGAGCGGCTGTATCAGCTGGAGGACCGGCTTTCCCAGGAAGTCATCGGGCAGCCCAGGGCGGTCAAGGCGGTGGCGGCGGCCATCCGGCGCAGCCGTACCGGGCTGAGGGAGTCGGGACGGCCCATCGGCGCTATGCTGTTTCTGGGCCCCACAGGCGTAGGAAAGACCCAGCTTGCCCGGACGCTGGCAAAGAGCTGGTTCGGCAGCGAGAAAGCCCTGCTCCGCTTTGATATGAGCGAATATATGGAACAGCATACCGTTGCGCGGATGATCGGCTCGCCTCCGGGATATGTGGGCCATGATGAGGGCGGCCAGCTGACCGAAGCCGTCCGCCGCCGTCCGTACAGCGTGGTTCTGTTTGATGAGATCGAGAAAGCACACGCTGATATCCAGAATGTTCTGCTGCAGATTCTGGAGGACGGCTGTCTGACCGATGCCCAGGGCCGCAAGGCGGATTTTTCCAACACCATCATTCTGCTTACCTCCAACCTGGGGGCACGATGCCTGGCGGGGCAGAATTCTCCCCTGGGCTTTGGCTCCGCAGCGGAGGAATCCGACCGCCGCGCCCAGAAAGCGCTGCAGGAAGCCAAGAACTATTTTCGCCCCGAACTCATGGGCCGTATGGATGAAGTGGTGCTTTTCGATCCTCTCGGCCCGGAGCAGCTGACCCACATCGCAGACCGTCTGCTGGGAGAGCTGGAACAGCGCGCTGCTGTACAGGGCTACACACTGCATCATACGCCTGCGGCGGCGGCTGCGCTGGCAGGCCGGGAAACACCGGTCTACGGAGCCCGGGAACTTCGCCGCAAGGTGGGACGGGCCGTGGAACAGGCGCTTGCCGACCGGATCGCCAGCGGTGATACCATGCCGGGGGCATCCTTCACAGCGGATGTGGACCCGGATGGGCAGATCGTTTTGCGCAGTGGTGATTTTGCCGCCTGCGTCTGAAACTTTTCAATAAAAACAAAAGATCCCCGCGAGGCACAAAATGGCCCGGTGCGGGGATCTTTTGTTTGGCTGAATGAGCAGACAGAAAAATCATTCCTCCACCGTAGCAGTGGCAGGAATCTTTCCGGGAGTGGGACACAACACTGGCAGCGGCTGACCCTTCCGGGCAAAGAATACACAGGGGAGCAGCACCAGGAAGGGGTTGGAGGCAATCAGGAAAACCTTGTTCTCCATCAGAAAGTAGGCAAGCATTCCGGTCATGCACAAAAGCTCGCCGGTATGCTGCCCCCGGCACAGCCGCCACAGCAGTACCAGAAAGACCGCCGCTACCAAAATGGCGCCGATCAGCCCTTTATTCATGGGCAGGGCAAGGTACATGTTGTCGATGGAATGGTGCTCATCGCCGTCTGTGGGGACACCGCCCAAAAGAGAGAGAGGCGTCTGCCAGAATACATTGTGCCAGATCTCGAACCGCCCCGAAAACAGCCGGTCGATCCGTCTGAGGATGGGGGTACGGTCAGGGACCATGGGGTCGAAAAAATACCCCGCAGCCACGCTGAACACAGTCAGCAGCGGATACACTGCCAGCAGCAGACCGTGATAAAGGCGGCTTTCAAAAATACGGGGCAGCAGTTTCTGCAACAGAAACAGCAGAAGCAGCAGGAGCATGGCGCCGCCTGCCCCGCGGCAGATGGGCACAAACAGGGTATACAGCAGCAGGGCGGTCAGTCCGGCCCAGTCATACCAGCGCAGACGGGGCCAGCGCAGCCAGGCCCAGGCAAAGAAAACACCAATCAGCCGGGCTCCGTACCCGTTATAATGCCCGTAACCATAGTCCCAATTCCGGCAGTAATATTTGAAGGGGACAAGGGGAGTGGTGTAATGCAGCAGCTGTACCACAAAAAGGCTGGCGGCGGTCACGGCCAGAAAGACCCGCACCGCTTTCCTCAGGTCCACATCCTTTGCGCCCAGCCCGGCCAGGGCGGCCAGCACAAACCAGTTGTCGTCGCCATAGAGGGAGGCAAAACCGGTGTAAGCGATGACGGCGGCCAGCAATACCCATTGCCCTCTGCTTTCATACCGGGTGAGCAGGACACATTTGGCAAGAAGCAAAAGGGCACCGCATCCGGTCAGGGCAACGCGGAACAAAGTGCTCAGCGTGGGCAGGGTGGACTGGATGTTGGAACTGAACACTTCGCTCAGAATCAGCAGCATGGCCAGCCCGGTACAGTAGACCCGCTGGGCGAGCAGACGGCAGCTCTCCTCTGAAAGGGAAATACCGTTCATGCGTTGGATCAGCATGGGAAAAACCTCCGTAAAAGGCGAACAGACCAGAAAAAGATCGAATTACAGAATAGTATGCCCAATGGAGGGGCAAACCCCTTATTCGGTGGGGCAGCTCTGACCAAACTGGGCTTTCAGAATATGGAGAAACTTCTCGGCGGGCTTGGAAAACAGCTGATACTTTTTCCAGACCAGATAAAGCCCCACCTCAAGGCGGGGTTCCAGCGGGCGGAAACAGAGGTTGCTGCCTTCGGTGTTGATGAGTTTGTCCAGCACAAAGGCATATCCCAAGCCCTCATCCACCAGGCGGGACGCATTGTAAACAAGATTGTAGGTGGCGACCAGATTGAGCTGCTCCTGATCCCGCTGCAGCCACTGGATGATATCGGACCCGTTGCAGGTCTGACGGGAGAGGATCAGCGGCTGGTTCAGAAGATCCTCCCGCCGGACAGCGGACTTTTGTGCCAGAGGCGCATCCTTTCGCATCAGGATGCCCCAGGAGTCCCGGGCAGGGATCCCCATATAATCATAATAGGTATAGTCGGTGCCTCCGATCAGGATACCGAAATCGATCAGTCCTTTATCCAGGTTGTCGGAGACATCGCAGGCATCTCCGCTGGAAATCTCGAACCGCACATGGGGATACATCCGCCGCATGGTCTCGGCGGCGCGGGCCAGCAGGCGGACAGCATCGGTCTCGCCACTGCCAATGCATACAGATCCGGACAGCATATCTGCTGAATCCACGATCTCGGTCTCGGTCTTGTGTACAAGATCCAGAATCTCCTCAGCCCGTTTGCGCAGCAGCATGCCCTCCTCCGTCAGGGTAATGCGGCGGCTTCCGCGGATCATGAGCTGCTTGCCCAGTTCCTGCTCCAGATCTTTCAGCTGCCGGGAGAGGGTGGGCTGGGAAAGATGCAGTGTTTCTGCGGCAGCGGAAATGCTCTGCTCCCGCGCCACAGCGAGAAAATATTGCAGTACCCGCAGCTCCATGACACCGTTTTCCTCCCGATTCCTTTTGATACAGAAACTATACCATTGCTATTTCATAACTGTCAAGCATGGAAGGGTATTTGATATAGGTATTTGATAATGGGCCAGGGATACCCTAAAATCGTAAACAGAATGGCCGGGGCAATCATCCCGGCCCGAGCGGTTGACGTTCGTCTCAATAGGTGCTACGCTGGATATGGAAATGGATTTTCGGGACAAGAGACTGCCCTCTTTGCCGGGAGCGGAATTTGGATTTGGCGTGCATCGGGCTCAGACTACCGGAGGAGGACAAAGATGAGCATGGAGCATACCATCTCTGGGCGTGCAGCCCTGGAACAAAATCTCCTGGATGCAGGCTGCTGCGAGGAGAAAACGCGCCAGATCCTGCAACTGTGGGAGGAGGGCCGCATGACGGAATTGCTCCAGCTGCTGCGGTGCCAGCGGTGCCATCTCATGGAGGCGCTTCACCGGGAGCAGCAAAAAGTCGATTGTCTCGATTATCTGATATACCAGCTCAAATGTTGTGACTGTGGGGAAAAGCGGTAACGGTACCCTGCTGACCGCGGTGCGTTCCCGGCTTTCAGCACTTCCCAGGCCCCCAACCAAGCCGGAACTGTGTAAGAAAAATTGGATATCACAAAAGGAGTCGATCAGTATGCTGTATAAAAATTTCGGTGACCTGCGGCTGTCCGCCCTGGGCCTTGGTATGATGCGCCTGCCCAAAAGCGGTAATGGTGACGGCGACATTGATGAGGCAAAAGCGGCGGAGATGGTGGACTATGCCATCCGCAACGGAGTCAACTACTTTGACACTGCCTACGGCTATCACGGCGGAAAATCCGAGATTGTGACGGGGCGTATTCTCAGCCGGTATCCGCGGGAAAGCTATCATCTCGCCAGCAAATTCCCGGGCTACGATGCCGCCAACCTTGAGCGCATCCCGGAAATTTTTGAGGAACAGCTGAAAAAATGCGGGGTCACATACTTCGATTTTTATCTGCTCCACAATGTCTGTGAAGACGACATTGACGGTTATCTGGACGAGAGCAAGGGGCTGATGCGCTATCTGCTGGAGCAGAAGGCCGCCGGACGGATCCGTCACCTGGGCTTTTCCTGCCATGGCAATTACGATACGCTGAAACGGATGCTGGATACATACGGACAGTACCTGGAGTTCTGCCAGATCCAGCTCAACTATATGGACTGGCACTATCAGGATGCCAAGGCACGGGTGGAACTGCTCAATGAGCGGAACATTCCCATCTGGGTCATGGAACCCCTGCGCGGCGGCAAGCTGGCCAACCTGCCCCGGTCTGCGGCGGAAAAACTCCATGCCCTGCGCCCGGAAGAATCCGTTCCCGGCTGGGCGTTCCGCTTTTTGCAGGCCGTGCCGGGGGTTACGGTCACTCTCTCCGGCATGTCCAGTATGCAGCAGCTGGAGGAAAATGTGGAGACCTTCCGCAGCGAGCAGCCGTTGAACCGGGAAGAATTCGACGCGGCGGTCTCTGTCGCCGACGCCATGGTTTCCGGCGGTGTGCTGCCCTGCACGGCCTGCCGGTATTGCACCACCCGGTGCCCGGCGCACCTGGATATCCCCGCATTGCTGGCGCTGTATAATGAGTACCGGTTCAGCGGTGATACATCGGTGGCACAGGAACTGCGGGAACTGCCGGAGACGGCGTGGCCCAGCGCCTGCATTGCCTGCCGCAGCTGTGAGGGAATCTGCCCCCAGAAGATCAAGGTCTCCGAGGCCATGGCGGATTTTGCCAAAAGTGCAGGTCTGCGTTGAGCCCCTGGTGATATGATGTAAAAAGATAGAAAACCTCCCCGTCTCCGGATGATCCGGCAACGGGGAGGTTTTTATATGGCAAATACAGGGAAAAATCAGGAAGAGGCTTCCGTGGTCGCAGCGGCTGCAGCCCGGCGTTTTTGCACATCGCTGCGCAGCAGCTTGTATGCCGTGGCGGTGATCGGGACGGCAAGCAGCATCCCCACAATGCCGCCGATGCCGCCGCCCACCGTGACGGCAGCCAGTACCCAGATGCCCGGCAGTCCGATGGAGGAGCCCACCACCCGGGGGTAGATCAGATTGCCTTCCAGCTGCTGCAGGATGGCGATGAAGATCAAAAAGGCGACGGCTTGCAGGGGATTGACCGTCAGAATCATGAACGCCCCCACTCCGGCACCCAGATAAGCCCCGACGACAGGCAGCAGGGCAGTAGCGCCCACCAGTGTGCCCACCATGGTGGCATAGGGGAAGCGGAAAAGCAGCATCCCCAGGGTACACAGCACACCGATCACGATGGCCTCGGTAAACTGGCCGATGAAAAATTTGGAGAATGTATCGTTGGCGGTGGAGAGCAGGTAGAGCATCCGGCGATAGGTTTTGCCGCTCAGATAGGTCTGAGCCACCGAGCGGCACTGGGCGGCAAGGTGTTCTTTTCCTGCCAGCAGGTACAGTGCAAAGATGAAAGCAATCACGACCTGCATGACAACGGCACTCACATTGCTGACAATGGAGACCGCCGACGAGAACAGACTGCCCATGCCGGAGGAGAGGTAACTCATGGCTTTCTGCACAAACTGAGGCCAGTTGATGTCCAACGTGTTGAGCCATTGCTCAATCTGCGGCGTGGGATTGCCCAGACTTCCCAGCCAGTCGGAAAACTCGTCCAGCAAGGGCGGAATGCCCAGCAGCATGACGCGGAGAGCGTCTCCCAGCTGGGGGAGAATGATCCAGACGAGGAGAACCAGCACAGCGGCGATAATGACAAGGGCACCTGCAAGGCTGATCCCCCGGCGGAAGCGATATACCGGACTGTTCTGCCTGGCAAGAAAGGGCAGCCGTTCCAGCCGGACGATCAGAAGATTCAGCACATAGGCGATGGCACATCCCAGAAAAATGGGGGTCAGCAGGGCAAATAACAATTGAATCGCCTGCAGCAAGGTGTCGCTGTACTTCACGATCAAAGCCAGCAGTGCGGCACAGACCAGAAGGATCAATGGCTTTTTGTAGGACATGGGAAAAATCCTTTCCTGAAAGTGAGATGCCGGAAAATAAGGCAGTATGGCAGGTTTTGCCGCAATTGCCGGAATTGAAAATATTGTAGCATGATCCGGCAATGCTGTCTACCGAACAAAAAGCCCCGACTGTATCAGCCGGGGCAAAATATATCTTATAGGTAATGAATGCTGGGAAAACAGGTTACCGGGCTACGGCCTCCTTGAGCCGGGCGAGATCCTGTGCATCGGGATGGCTGAGTGCCTGCTCGAAATTCTCAAGCATGGCGGTGCGGCGGGGGCTTTCCTCCATGGCAAGATAGCGGCTGCGGACAGCCTCGGGCATTTTGCCCTGGCACATATAGCTGCCCACCACATTGGCATCCTTCAGGTTTTGCTGTACCCGTTGAAGAATCTGTGCAAAATAGGCCGGAGCCCCGCCAAACCCGGCGGTGCCGAACAGAAAAACCTTCTGCCCGGTGACGCTCTGCAAGAAACTGGAGATGGTTTCATCGCAGGTGCCATTGTCAGTCCAGAAGCCGACGTAGATGGTGTCGGCTTCCAGGGCGCGGGCATCCGGTGCGCCAAAATAGAGACAATCCCCGGCAGGCAGAGCCTCCCGGATGGTCTGCGCCAGCAGAGCTGTGTTGCCGGTACGGCTGCTGTATACGATGGAGTAACTCATTTTGTTTCCTTCCTTTCATAAATGCAATGGACGCCGCGGTGAGCCATCATGCCGCCGAGGCATTCCTTGTTGCAGCGGACGCAGCGGTGAAGATTCTGTACCTGCCCGGCCAATACCTTATTGGGCCAGTCGGGATCAGCGGTGAGCTGACGGCTCATGGCGGCGCAGTCGATACGGCCGCAGGCCAGCTGCCGCTCAATGAAGTCCGGATCCGTCAGACCGCCCACACCGCAGATGGGCAGCTGGGTAAAGCGCCGGACTTCATCACAGAATTTAAGAAAACATCCTTCCTCTCCAAAAGCGGGATGGTTTTTCGGCGGGATGGTGTCGCTCAGATCCCCATGATTGGCCAGCGTGACATGAAAGCTTGTGACGCCGGCCTTTTCCAGAAGGGGCACAAAAACCGACAGCTCCGATTCTGTCACGCCGGCATTCCCGTAATGAGGGTCTTCCTGGCGGACAGCGAGTTTATAGTCGATGGGCAGATCAGGCAGGCAAAGGCGGATGGCGGAGACCGCCTCCACAGCAAAGCGGGCGCGATTTTCCGGGCTGCCGCCGTAGCGGTCGGTGCGGTGGTTGAAGACGGTGGAACTGAAACTGCCGCACATACGGTCGCCGTGAACCTGTACCATATCAAAGCCAGCCTGTACGGCCAGCTCCGCTGCTGTGCCGAAGGCCTCGGTGATCCGGGCAATCTGCTTTTCCGGCAGGTTTGTGATGTAGGGGGCGATCTGCTCATTGAGCAGGGGCCGGAGCTCCTCCATGGAAATGCGATGGGTGAGGACGCCGGGGATATAGCGGAGCATCCCCTTCAGGTTGGAATCCGACTGATGCAGCTGCGCACACAGCTTGCAGCCTTCCCGGTGGACAACGTCAGCCATTTCCCGGTAATAAGCCTGGCCCTTGCGGGTATACAGGGAAGGCCCGAATCCGTGCGGCAACACCGGCACATCACCGATGATGATCATGGCACAGCCGCCCGCTGCAATTTTTTGCAGGCGCTGCAAGGTCTCTTCCCGGGACAGGCCCAGGCTGGTTGGAGCAAAGATGATGCGGTTTTTCAAAGTCAGCCCGCCATAATTCAGAGGGCCGCGGATGGTTTCATACATGTAGGATCGGCTTCTTTCTGAAATGCTTTTGCCAAGAGGGAAAACAACTGCTGCTGTTCTGCATCGCTCAGCCGGGACAACGTCTCCTGATCCCAGTCAAAAAAGACCTGATGGCTTACGGCGAAAGCCTCGCGGCCTTTTTCACTCAGATCCAGATGGTAGGCGCGGCCGCTTTTTTTCCGGGTGAGAAAGCCGTCCTCCACCAGCTTGGTGACGCATCGCTGGGAATATCCCCAGTCCAGGTGAAGGGCAGCGGTCAGTTCCGCCTGCGTACAGCCTGGGTGCTTGCCCACGTAGATCACAGGAAACAGAGAACCAAAACTCAGTCCCAGCGCCTGCAGACGCTGGGTGGTGTAAGCGACAAAGCTTCGGTGAAATACCGTGGCGTAGTAAGCCAGTGTCTGGAACATCAAACAGTCAACTCCTTTTCTTGACTGGGTCAAGTATAGACCGGAAACTTGACAAAGTCAAGTATAATTGCAAAAAAATAATGGACCAAATCACCAGAATCCGCAGCAAAATTTTTGACGGTGAAATGATGAAAAATCAGCAGCTCGGGCAGCATCTTGCCAAATCATGATGGCCGGCCTGGGATAGAGTATACAAAAAGACACCATTTCCGCACAATGTCGAAAATGGTGCCTATGGTACGGGTAGTGGGGGTCGAACCCACACGGTTGCCCACTGGAACCTAAATCCAGCGCGTCTGCCAATTCCGCCATACCCGCCTATTCAATTGGAATATTGACTTTTCAAAAAAGGCATTGCCCGGGGCTGCGACCTTCGCAGGCCGGGAGAAAAACAGACCCGGACAAGCTGGTCTCTGCGAGTTTATATGCCAAACCAATACCGTCTCATCTTTTCAAGAAACTCAGGGGTAATGGGATAACCGGAGCTCTCTCCGATCACCGAATCTATACAACAATATGGACAGATGGCAGTGCCCTCTCTGTCGCAGTCGTTATCAGCAATGATCCAGCACTCGATTTCAGAAGGAGAAAAAATCTTCCCGCAGTGAAAACAGCCACAGACCTTATCCTGTTTGAGCTGCTTCATGTGGTTGTTGGAAAACCTGTGAGCCTCGATGTAATCTTCCATAAGAATGCCTCCTGCAAACACCGATCTTTTTAAAGACGGCGGGAAAAACTGTGCGGTCTCCCAAAACTGTTCATTTTATAAAGAGGAAGCCATAGGTTGACTGTAAAGACCAGTTTACCAACCGGGAGCGGGTTTGTCAATTCCCACCCGGTGAGGAAGCCGGGCAAGGTGCGAAAAAGGGGGAAGTGCAAAAAAACCAATAATTCGCCCCCTCCCTGCACATACTCTAAGGCAGGGAGATGATAAAAATGCACAAGCTGTTCCGGCGTGCGGCCGTAATACTGCTGGCCGCCGCAATGGCCGTGGGCGCGGGACTCTATGCCCTCAACCGCTCGCTGCCGGATACCTTTTATGTAGAGCCGGGGCAACCGCTTTCCATTGCATCCATGCCCTGGCTTACTGAGAAAACCGGATCGGCCCGGGAGGTTGCTGCGGGCAATATGGGAGAGGATTCCAGTGCCAACCGTACACTGGCACTGTTTGACCTGATCCCGGTCAAGACGGTCCGGACCGTTCAGGCCCAACGGCGGGAGGTTACGGTCTGCGGGACGCCATTCGGCATCAAGATGTTTTCCAACGGTGCTCTGGTGGTGGCCTTTTCTGATCTGTATACCGGTCTTGGAAGCGAAAACCCGGCTAAGGAGGCAGGTCTTCGCCTGGGGGACCTCATCGTTTCTGCCGGCGGGCGGACGGTGCGCAATAACGATGAGCTCAGCGCTGCCATCACGGAAGCTGCCGGCCAGCCTATGGAGATTGTGTATATCCGTGACGGCGTACGCCAACAGTGTGTGCTGACGCCTGTAACGGACCAGAGCGGCGTATACAAAGCGGGGGTATGGGTCCGGGATTCCTCGGCAGGGATCGGTACGCTGACCTTTGCCGACACCGGCCACGGAACGTTTGCGGGGCTGGGCCATGCCATCAGCGATACCGATACCGGCACCAGCATATCGCTGCTTTCGGGGGAGATCGTCCCGGTCAGCATCACCGGCTATGTAAAGGGGACGGCGGGTTCACCCGGGGAATTGCGCGGCAAATTTTCCGGGGAAACGGTTCTGGGGACGGTTTTGTCCAATGGCGAAACCGGCGTATATGGCGTACTGGGAACAAACCTGGAGGGAACACGGTATCCGGTGGCCAATATTCAGGAGGTCACCGTGGGGGAGGCACAGATCCTGACAACGATTTCAGGCGGACAGGCCCGTCTGTATGATGTCCGCATTGAGCGAGTCAATCTCAACGCCGGGGATCCCAACCGGAATATGCTCATCCGGGTGACTGATCCCGAACTGCTGGCGGCCACCGGCGGCATTGTGCAGGGCATGAGCGGGAGCCCCATTCTTCAGAACGGAATGCTGGTAGGGGCGGTGACCCATGTTCTCATCAACGATCCGTCCCGGGGTTACGGGATTTTTGCACAAACGATGCTTTCTGCAGCGGATTCCTGTGGTGCGGCACAATCCTCCACAAACTGACACGCAGTTCCATGATTGGGAAATAAAGTAAATTATTTTCCAAAATAAGAATCCAGGCCTTTGTGCGGTGACTCCGTCGAATTTCGTACGGCGCCGTCATATCCTTGGAAAAAGCCAAAGAATTTGTCGGACAAAACATTGAAATTCTTCCTGTTTTTTTCGAGAACCCACTTGCAGGATATGGAAAAATATGGTAAAATTTCCATTGTCACGAAGATCAAAACATTCACATAAAGGAGATTGCGTGTTATGGAGAGAATCAAGTTTGTGATGACGGATACCGGGGCGGATATCTCGGCGCTTTGCAAGGCGGCTCTGGAAGAAAAGGGCGTTGCCGTGACGGTTTGCGAGCGCAATGGCTCCAAAGCGCTGCAGACGCTTCTGGAAACAAGACCCCAGGCGGCGCTGCTGGATGCCTTCATGCCGGACCTGGACGCCATCACGGTCAAACAGCGCTATGAGGCGCAGGTGGGCCGCCAGGGCCCCAAGACCACCTTCTTCGTGACGGGCGCATTCCAGAATGAGGCGGTGGAGCAGGAATTGCTGGACAATGGTTTTTCCTTTTTCTTTGTAAAACCCTTTGACGAGAATGTCCTGGCGGCGCGGGTATTGAAATGTGCCGGCACACCGGTACAGCACATTACCTTTTCTCAGGACAGTGATGAACTGGTTGTGACCGAGATTCTGCATCAGATCGGGGTACCGGCTCATATCAAGGGATATCAGTTCCTGCGCGACGCGATCCTGCTGACCATCGACGACCATGAGTATATCAACGCAGTGACCAAGCGGCTGTACCCGGAAATTGCTAAGCGCAACGGTACCACGGCTTCCCGCGTGGAGCGTGCCATCCGTCATGCCATCGAGGTGGCATGGGACCGGGGCGATGTTGATACGCTCAACAGCTATTTCGGTTATACCATCCACAATCTCCGCGGCAAGCCCACCAACTCCGAGTTCATCGCCATGATTTCGGATAAGATCCGCCTGGATAAAAAGCGCCGTGCCTGAACGCGTCACGGAGACGGAACCGGCGGGCGGCAGCTTCATTCAAAGGCAGATCAATCAAAAACCTTCCGATCTTCCCGCATTCGGGGAGCGGAAGGTTTTTTTGTGGAAGTTATGGAAAGAAATCCATACAAGAAAGTTCATATAAATTTATTTTTTCAGGCATTGCCGGCGGTGGATTTTTTGCATGAAAGCCTGTATAATGGGACTGTATTATTGTGCCTTACAGGAGGAACTGCCCGTGAATACGCCAAACAAACCGTCTGTTACCGCCATTATTGTGGCGGCGGGGGCTTCGCGCCGGATGGGATTTGACAAGCTCAGTCATCGTCTGCCGGATGGCCGCACAGTACTGGAAACCAGTGTGCATGCCTTTGATGCCCATCCGGATGTGGATGAGATCGTGCTGGTCGCGGGCAAGAACCGGGAGGACTGCCTGGCCATTGCTTCGCGGTGCAGCACGCCGGCCAAAGTCGTGGACGGCGGCGAGACCCGGGCAGACAGTGTCCGGGCGGGGATCACCGCTGCCGGAGGCGAGGTTGTGGCAATCCATGATGCAGCCCGCCCCTTTGTCAGCCGGGAGCTGATCACCCGGACGCTGGAAGCAGCGGCGGAATGCGGTGCGACAGCTCCGGCGGTGGCGGTCAAGGACACCATCAAGGTTACCCGTTCGGATGGCACCGTGGAGCTTACCCCGGACCGCTCCCGCTTGTTTGCCGTGCAGACGCCCCAGTGCTTCTCACGGGAGAAATACCTTGAGGCTCTGGAGCTGGTCCATGCGGACCGTGCCGCCGCCGTGACCGATGACTGCAGCCTGTTTGAGCTGGCCGGATTTCCGGTGCGGCTGACACAAGGGGACTATGAAAATTGTAAAATCACTACCATTGACGATCTGAAAGGGGAGAGCCGCATGCGCATCGGACACGGATACGATGTCCACCGCCTGGTTGAGGGGCGCAGATTGATTCTGGGAGGAGTGGACATCCCGTATGAGAAAGGCCTGCTGGGGCATTCCGACGCGGACGTGCTGCTCCATGCAATCTCGGACGCTCTGCTGGGTGCTGCGGCGCTGGGGGACATCGGCAAGCATTTCCCTGACAATGACCCGGCCTATGAGGGCGCTGACTCCCTGGTACTCCTGAACCGGGTCGGGCAGCTGCTGCACCAGTCGGGGTATACCGTCGGCAACATTGATGCCACCGTGCTGTGCCAGGCACCCAAGCTGGCGCCGCATATCCCCACCATGCGCGAGAACATTGCCCGGGCGCTGGAGATCCCGGTGGATTCTGTGAGCGTCAAGGCCACCACGGAGGAAAAACTGGGCTTTACCGGTGCGGGACAGGGCATTGCCGCCCATGCAGTGGCGCTGATCCTGTAACGGTGGGGAAAAATCAGCCGGAACGCTTTGCGGACGGCGGGAACTATGGTATACTGAAAAGAATCCCGGCAGCTGCCGGGTATGCCGTTTGCTGCGGCGGGGAGAGGAGGACTGCGTGCTGATGAACAATGAGCTGGTCAACATCATCAGCAATTTCCGTTCTTTTGACTGGACGCGGGATCTGCTGGATGTCATCATCATTGCGGTGGCATTCTATGAGCTGATCCTGTTTGCGCGCAAATCCCGCGCCGGACAGCTGGTCAAGGGCGTTTTGCTGTTCCTGGCATTTTATGCCATAGCCTTTTATTTCCGCCTACGCACCGTCAAGTGGGTGCTCAGCAACGTCATGCAGATCGGCTTCATTGCTGCGGTGGTCCTGTTCCAGCCGGAACTGCGCCGCACACTGGAGCGGTTGGGCCAGAGTACCAACTGGGCAAGCAGACTGCTGTTTACCCGCAAGATGGAGCCCACCCTGCGCGGCCAGTGGCAGAGCGCCATTGTGGCCATCTGCGATGCGGCGGAGCAGCTTTCGGATACCCGCACCGGCGCGCTGATGGTTCTGGAACGGAAAAACAACCTGGAGGAGATCATCCACACCGGCACTCAGTTCAATGCAAATGTGATTCCGGAAGTTCTGGGCACCATTTTTTATGAGGGCACGCCCCTTCATGACGGTGCTGTCGTGATCCGGGACGGTCAGATCGTTGCGGCCGGGTGCGTGCTGCCCCTTTCCAACAACCTGGAAATGGGCAAGGATATGGGCACCCGTCACCGTGCGGGCCTTGGCATGAGCGAAAACTCCGATGCCGTTGTGGTCGTGGTCAGTGAGGAAACCGGCATCATCTCCCTGGCAAAGAACGGCGTTCTCATCCGCCGTCTGGACCGCCAGAACCTGTTCAGCCTGCTGCAGGAGGAAATTGTCCCCCCCGAAGAGGGACCCGACAAGGAGCAGGGCATTCTCCAGCAGCTTTTCGGCAAAGGAGGCACAGCCGTACATGGTAAGCAAAAATAAGGCGTCCAAGCCGGAACAGACAACCAAAAAGCATTCCATCTGGGACAATAAACTGTTTGTCCTGGCGGCGTCGCTTCTGTGCGCCATTCTTTCGTGGAGTATCGTAACGCTGACCCTTGACCCGGAGGGGGACAAGACGTTCAACGTGTCGGAGATCAGTTACAGCTACAATTCCAATCTCTATACCTCTCTCGGACTGGACATCGTCAAGACCGAACAGGTCGGCAACATCCAGGTCAAGGTAGAGGGCAGCGGCACTGTCATCGGTCAGCTGCAGGCCAGTGACCTGATCGTTTATCCCAACTATTCTACAGTGACCGGCGCGGGGGAGCAGACGCTCAGTTTGCAGGCCCGGGTATCCAGTTCCCAGTTCTCAACCAACAACATTGATGTGCAGGTCGTCTCGCCCAAGCAGGTCACGGTGGTATTCGACAAGGTGGGCGAGAAAACATTGCCGGTCACCATCGAGAGCTCCAACCTGAGCGTGGCCGACGGCTATATGCTGTACCGCAGCAGTTCGGTCCCGGCGGAGGTCACCATCTCCGGCCCGCAGTCGGAACTGGATTCCATCACTTCGGTGGTAGCACCGGTCACGGTGGACGATGAGCTGGCGGACAGCACCAGTGTCACCTCGGCCCTGGAAATGCGCGACGTCAACGGCAATGTGGTTTCACCGCAGTATGCCTCGATGGACTCCTCCAGCGCCAATGTCACGCTGACGGTCTATCAGGTGCGGGAACTGCCCCTGGCCATTGACTTTATCAATGTGCCCACCGGATTTGACACCTCCAGCCTGAAATATTCTCTCAGTCAGGAGACGATGGTGGTGGCAGGGCCTACCCGCACGGTGAGCGCCCTGAACGAACTGAGCGTCATCAGCTTTGACCTGGGCCAGCAGTTTGCCTTTGACCGGGACTATCAGCTTCCGGTGGAATTGCCCAGCGGTCTCGTCGCCCAGGACGACACGACCAGTGTTACCCTGAGCTTTGATACGTCGGATATGGCCAGTGTTACCCTGAATGTGCCCAATATCCGTACCATCAATATGCCCAGCAATTATGATATTACCGTTCAGTCGGAGCGCGTCAGCAACGTGACGCTCTACGGCCCGAAGGATGAGATCGAGGAACTTCTGCCGGACAGCGTTGTGGCGCAGATCGATTGCCAGAATCTGCAGATCACCGCCGGCCAGCAGACACTGCCGGTGACCATTCAGGTTCCGTCGTCCTCCCGGATCTTTGCGGTGGGCAGCTATACGGTATCCTGCCAGATCACCTCGCGGTGAACCGGCACGCCAACCAAACACAAGGGGGAGCCATAACACAGAACATGATCCTGGTCAGAAACATCCGCCTGCCGCTGTCCTGCGGCGAGCAGGAAGCCGGAGCCCGTGCGCTGAAACTGCTGCATCTGGCTCCGGGCCGAGTCGCCCACTGCGGCGTCGCCAAATTGTCGGTGGACGCCCGCAGGGGTGCACCGGTTCTGGTATACACGATGGCAGTCACGCTCAAGGACGAGGGTGAGGAATCGGCATTTGCCGGGGCCTCGCCCTATGTCTGTATTTCCCACAAACCGGTTTTTCGCTTTCCAAAGGCCGGAACGCCGCTGGAACATCCTCCCGTGGTGTGCGGACTGGGGCCGGCAGGCCTGTTTGCGGCATTGCTGCTTGCCCGTAGCGGCTACCGCCCGGTGGTGCTGGAACGGGGGCCTGCTCTGGAAGATCGCGTCCGTGCGGTGGAACACTTTGAAAAGACCGGTGAGCTGGACCCCAATGCCAATCTTCAGTTTGGAGAGGGCGGCGCGGGAACCTTCTCCGATGGAAAGCTGACCACCCGGGTGGGGGATCCCCTCTGTGCCTTTGTGACCGAGGCACTGCTGGAACACGGTGCGCCCAAGGATATTGCCTGGCGGCAGAAACCTCATGTGGGGACCGATCTGCTGCGCGGGGTCATCACCTCCGTCCGGCAGGAGATCGAACGCCTGGGCGGCACCGTGCGCTTCAACACACCGCTGACCGGACTCCGCACCCGGAACGGCAGGCTTTGTGCCGCAGTGACTCCCCAGGGGGAAATCCCCTGCGAGACACTGATCCTGGCGGTAGGGCACAGTGCGCGGGATACCTTTGCCATGCTCCACGGCCTGGAACTGCCCATGGAGTGCAAGCCTTTCTCGGTGGGCATGCGGGCCGAACATCTGCAGACCGAGATTGAGAAAAGCCTTTACCATGCAGCGGCCGGACATCCTGTGCTCCCCCATGGGGAGTATCAGCTCAGCCAGCATGTGGGGCAGCGCTGCGTTTATACCTTCTGCATGTGCCCGGGAGGCCGGGTTATGGCGGCTGCCAGTGAGGAAGGCGGCGTCGTGACCAACGGCATGAGCTATCACGCCCGCAGCGGGCCCAACGCCAATGCGGCGGTGGTTGTCAGCGTGGACGGCAGAGACTTTGGCGACGACCCGGCCAGAGCGGTCCGGTTCCAGCAGGAGCTGGAGCGGGCAGCCTACCGGGCAGGGGCTCCCGCAGCACCCTATGCTGCACCGGCTGAGACGGTGGGCAGCTTCCTGGAAGGCCGCGGCGCCCTGGAACTGGGGGCAGTGCAGCCCACCTATCCCCGGGGTGTTGTGCCGTATGACCTGGGCAGCCTGCTGCCCGCGGAACTGGCTGGAACTCTCCGCACCGGTCTGCGGGCGTTTGGCCGCAAGATGGCAGCTTACCGTGCGCCCGATGCGGTTCTGACGGGGTTGGAAACCCGGACCTCCAGCCCGGTCCGCCTGCTGCGCGGGGAAGATCTGGAGTGCCTTGGCATGCCGGGGCTCTATCCCTGCGGGGAGGGCGCCGGTTATGCGGGCGGCATTATGACCGCAGCGGTGGACGGTGTGCGCTGTGTCGCACAGCTGATGTCGGGCCATATGCCGTCGCCCGGCTGCTGAGTTTGCTGAGAGAGGAATGTGTGTATACTATGCCGTACGGCCATCCATACAGGGAAAATACGGGATCAGGGGACTCTTCCCGGCAGGAAGCGCGCCGTAATTCGGCATCGCAGGGGGACGGAACCCCGAATAAAAGCTGGGAAAGTGAGCTTGACGCCGCGGTGGAAGAGATCGTTGCCGCCGGAGAAGAGATCGGCGCTACCGTTCTTGGCGGCCTCTCGGAGTTCCTGGGCAGCCTTGGCGACGGCATTGCGGCCCGGCGCGGAGCGAAAAAGGAGCTGACCTTTGAACAATGGCGAAAGGCCACGGACCGCCGTCTGCAGGAATCCGAACAGTCGGGCTGGCTGAGCGCCGCAGTTGCGGGCTGTTTCTTCGCCGCAAGCTTTGGTATCGCCGCAGTGGTGATGCTGGCGCTGTCGGCAGTAGGGGCAGCGCCGCTGGGCATTTCGGAAAGTGAATATCTGGTATTTCCCATTCTGGGCGTGACGTTCTCCGCCATTACTGCGGGATTCGGTATCCTGGGAGGAATCAGCATCGGCCGTTACCGCTACTACGGCAGGCTGCGGCGCTATCTCCACGGGGCGCGGGACTGGGTGTGCACTGTTTCGACTCTGGCACGCGCAGCGCTCGGTGATCCCGATACGGTGCGCAGGGAACTGGCTCAGGCGATTGCCAGCGGCAAGCTGCCTGGGGTTTGCCTGAGTGACGATGGAAATACCATCTATTTCAAAGAGCAGCTCTATACACCGCAGTCGGCCTCTTCCGCCCCGGAGACTGCCGAAGCGAACGGGCCGGAGCGGGAACAGACCCCGCTGGAACGGTTTGAGAGTGACGGGAGAAATTTTCTCCGCTATCTTGGCGAGTGCCAGGGCAAGCTGGATGCCGCAGCCGGCGATGAGCTGGTACAAATGGAGAAAAACTGTGCGCGAATCCTGGGATTTGTGCACAACCATCCGGGACAGCTGGACAGGGTGCGGCGGTTCGGGGAGTATTATCTGCCCACGACCCGCAAGCTGCTGGACACGGCGCTTGGTCTGGGCGGGACGGAAACGGAAAACGCCAGAACCATCCGCAGGGATATTACCGGGATCCTCCACACTCTCAACACCGCCTATGTCAAACTGTACGACACCTTGCTGGAGGAGGTCTCCCTGGATGTCTCCACCGAGATCGACACGTTGGAGACGATGCTTCGTCAGGATGGACTGACCCATGATTTTGCCAGTGATTTCGGCATGGACGGCAAACTCAGCAACGCCGAGGGCACGAATGTGTCTGTATAACAGGAAGGAATGAGGAAAGATGGGATATCGCATCTGGCAGCAAAAGACGCAGGATGCTCAGGCAGAAAAGGACCTGACCGCGGCAGGCTGCGGCAAACTGCTGGCAAGGGTTCTGGTGGCCCGCGGATGCCGGACCCCGGAACAGGCCAGAAGCCTGCTGGATGCGGAAGCCCCCCTGTCCGATCCGTTTCTGATGAAAGATATGGACAAAGCGGTGGACCGCCTGCATCGTGCCCTTGAGGAGGAGGAAGCCATTGTCATCTACGGCGACTACGACGTGGACGGTGTTTCCGCCACGGCACTGCTGTATGAGTATCTGACCAACCTTGGTGCGCAGGTCCGCTGCAAACTGCCGCTCCGAACCGAGGGCGGCTACGGCCTCAATCGTCCGGCCCTGAAAAAACTGGCGGATAAGGGATACCATCTTGTAATCACGGTGGATAACGGCATTGCCGCGGTGGAGGAAGCCGCCTATGCCAGGGAGCTGGGGATCGACCTCGTCATAACCGACCACCATCTGCCGTCGGGAGAACTGCCGCAGGCGGTGGCGGTCGTCGACCCCAACCGTCCCGATGATGAGAGCCCATTTAAATCTCTGTGCGGCGCTGGGGTGGCCTTCAAGCTTTGCGCTGCGATGGAAGGCTGTGACCCTGCGGAACTGCTGGACGTCTGCGGAGATCTGGCCGCCATCGGCACCATCGCCGATGTGGTCCCCCTGGTAGGAGAAAACCGCACCCTTGTGCGGGAAGGCCTAGCCCTCCTGCAGGACACCGTCCGTCCCGGTCTTGCCGCCTTGCTGGAAGCTTCCGGCTGCGCGGGCAAGGCCATCACCTCCGAGACGGTGGGGTACAGCATTGCACCCCGCCTCAATGCGGCAGGCCGGATGGACACAGCGGCAACCGCCCTCAAACTTCTTTTGTGCTCTCACGAGGAACAGGCCACCGGCATTGCCGCACGCCTGACCGAGATCAACACCGACCGCCAGCACACCGAACAGGATGTACTTGCCGCGGCGCTGAAGCAGCTGGATGCCGACCCCGCCCGGGGCCATGACCGGGTGCTGGTGGTATGGGGGGAAAACTGGCATCCCGGTGTGCTGGGTATTGTGGCCAGCCGCCTGACCGAGCGTTTCGGCCGCCCGTCCATCGTCATTTCGGTGGCGGACGGGGAAGGGCGCGGCAGCGGCCGTGCTCCCCGCAGTTTCAATCTGCACGGGGCATTGCAGGGCTGCGCAAGCCTTTTGAGCCGCTATGGCGGCCATGCGGCAGCGGCAGGCCTGACCATCGACGAGGAAAATCTGCCCGCTTTCCGCCAGGCGGTCAACCACTGGGCGGAACAAAATTACCCTGAGCCGGAACCGCCGCTTTTGGAGCTGGATGCCCCCGCAACGGTGGCCGAACTGACGGTGCAGGAGGTCGCCCAGCTGGAGAAACTGGCGCCCTTCGGGGGCGGCAACCATCAGCCGCTGTTCTTCATTGAAAATGCCGTTCTGGATGGTGTCTGGCCCATGGGGGCAGAGAAACGGCATTGCCGGATCCGTCTGCGGCAGGGGGCGGATTGCTGCTTTGCCTCGCTGTTCGGCACGCCGCCGGAGGATCTGCCTTACCGGGTGGGGACGATGGTGGATGCCGCGGTGGAAGCCGGGATCTACCAAGGACGCAGCGGCCCCGCGGTATCGGTGCATATCCGGGCCTTGCGTCCGGCGGGCCTGGGAGACGGGCCGGTGCGGCAGGCCGCTCTGCTGGATGATTTCCTGGCAGGGCGGGCGATTACCCGGGAACAGGCGCAGGCCTTTTCCCCTGACCGGACGGATACCGTCGCACTTTACCGCATGATCCAGGCGGGAAATGTCTACGCGGAGGACCTGCAGCCAGTGTTTGCGGCACTGGGAAGCGACAAGGCGGGCAAGGTTCTGGTCAGTCTGGAAGCTTTGAGGGAACTCGGCCTTGTGGAGCGCCGCGGCGCCCGGTATCTGCCGGCTGCGGTGGATGGCAAGAAAGACCTGATGAGTGCACCGGTTCTGCGCCGGATGGCAAAAATGGCGGCGGAACCGGACGATGCCACGCAGGAACACTAAGTGCAAAGGGGAGGAAGGAAGATGGAGAACACTGAGAAATTGCCGATCACCTATGAGGTGCTGAAACAGGAACTCAAGGACAGCGGCCGGCCCTACGACTTTGATATGATCGACCGGGCTTTCGCCCTGGCGGATCAGGCACACAGCGGGCAGCGCCGCCGCAGCGGGGAGCCGTACATCTGCCACCCGCTCAGCGTTGCGCAGATCCTGATCGACCTGGGTATGGACAGCGAAAGTATCGCGGCCGCACTGATGCATGATGTTGCCGAGGATACGGATGTCACCATTGATGAGATCCGGGCAAAATTCGGGCCGGAAGTTGCACTTCTTGTAGATGGCGTCACCAAACTGACCCAGATCAAGTTCTCCAATGTGGAGGACCGGCAGGCGGAAAACCTGCGCAAGATGCTGCTGGCCATGAGTCAGGACGTCCGTGTCATGATCATCAAGCTGAGCGACCGCCTGCACAATATGCGCACCGGAGATGCCTGGCCCGAGCAGAAGCGCCGGGACAAGGCCCTGGAAACGATGGAGGTCTATGCCCCCATCGCCCATCGTCTGGGCATTTCCAATATCAAGGAAGAACTGGAGGACCGCAGCCTGCGGTATCTGGACCCGGTGGGCTACAATACCATCCGGGATCTGCTGAACAAACACGGCGACGAATTTCTGCACAGTGTCTGCGACACCATCTCGGCCCATCTCACCGAGAACGGCATTGAGAACGCAAAGATCAAATACCGGGTCAAGAGCGTCTACGGCATCTACCGCAAGATGTATATGCAGAACAAGGAGTTCGAGGAAATCTACGACATCTATGCGGTTCGGATTATCCTGAACAGCGTGGCTGAATGCTACACCGCCCTGGGCCTGATCCACGATATGTACCACCCGCTGCCCAACCGGTTCAAGGATTACATCTCGACGCCCAAGCCCAATGGGTATCAGAGCCTGCACACCACTGTCATCGGTCATGAAGCTCTGCCCTTTGAGGTACAGATCCGTACCTGGGACATGGACCGCCAGGCGGAGTACGGCATTGCTGCGCACTGGAAATACAAGGAGGGCATTACCGGCTCCAATGACAAGCTGGAGGAGCGCCTTGCCTGGGTGCGCCAGCTGCTGGAAAGCCAGCGTTCCAGCGCCGATGCCACCGATCTGCTCAGCGATATCAAGAGCGATCTGCTGCCGGAAGAAGTTTTTGCCTTCACGCCCCGGGGCGATGTCATCAATCTGCCGGCGGGCGCTACGGTCATCGACTTTGCCTATGCCATTCACTCGGCGGTGGGCAACCGGATGATCGGCGCCAAGGTGAACAATCGGATTGTTCCCATCGACCATCAGGTGGTCACAGGCGAGATCATCGAGATCATTACGGGGCCGGAAAACCGTGGCCCCAGCCGTGACTGGCTCAATATTGTCAAGACCAGCGAGGCCAAGAACAAGATCCGCAACTGGTTCAAGAAGGAACGCCGGGAAGAAAACATTGCCGAGGGCAAGGATGCTCTGGAGCGGGAACTGCGCCGCAACATGATGACCATTCCGCCCGAGGCCTACGACGAGTTCATGTCCAATCTGGCCCGGCGCAACCGCTGCAACACGGTGGAGGAAATGTACGCTGCCATCGGTTACGGCGGCCTGCAGCTTTCCCGCATGCTCACCAAGATCAAGGACGAGTATGCCCGTCTCAAGGCCAGCGAACCCAAGCAGGTTACCCTGGATATCAAGCGGGTGCATTCCTCCGAGGGCGTCGTGGTGGAAGGCATCGACAACTGTCCCATCAAATTCGCCAAATGCTGCTCTCCGCTGCCCGGGGATGACATCATCGGTTTCGTCACACGGGGATTCGGTGTTTCCATCCACAAGCGGGACTGCAAGAACGTTCATGAGAGCATGCGCCATCCCGAAAATACCGACCGCTGGGTGCGGGCGTACTGGGATACCGGAGCCAAGGAACAGTACAGCGCCACGTTGGAACTGACCTGCATGGATCGTTCCAACCTGGTGTCGGACATTGCGCTGGCACTGTCGGACATGCGGGTGCCCATCTATTCCATGGCAGCACGGGCCTCCGAACAGGGGCGTGCGCATATGAGCCTGACCATCGGCATCACCAACACCGAGCATCTCAACAATGTTGTGGCCAAACTGAAAAAAGTGCGGGATGTGGTCAGCGTTCTGCGCACCTGAACGGAGTAATTGTATGGAAAACCAACGGAATATCGCTCTTCGCCGGGGACTGTGCGCGCTGTTGGGCGCTGTGGCGGGAATCGCGGTATTTTGGATGCTGTACGGCACCATGACGCTGGATGTGACCCAGGACGGGTGGATTCTGAACGGTTACGACGAAACCGACATCCAGCAGCATTACGCCGGATGGGTGTTGTTCCGCAATTCCCATTGGACGTTTCCGCTGGGAATGTGCGATACGATGGCGGTGCCCGACGGAACCGTCATTTCCTACACTGACAGCCTGCCCTGGGTGAGTATCTTCTTCAAACTGCTGCGCGGGATCTTGCCTTCTACCTTCCAGTGGTTCGGGTGGTATATCCTGTTTTGCTTTGCCATGCAGGGGGCTGCGGGAGCGTTGCTCTGTACCCGTGGCAGAATGCTTGCGTCCCGGCTTGCTCCGTTGTTCGGGGCAGTGGGCGGCCTGCTGTTTGCCTGTCTGCCTACCTTGTGGGAGCGGGCCTTTCGCCATGTGGCGCTGGCCTCCCAGTATCTGTTCCTTTTTGCGCTGTATGCATATCTGGAATACCGCACGGCCTTGCGGGCCGGCAGAGCACCGCGGTATGCCTGGTGGGTGTTTCCCATGCTGGGTTTTGCGGCGGTGGGCATCCATCCGTATTTCCTGCCGCCTGTCATGATCTGCGCTTTGCTGACAGCGGTGGACCTGGGTAGGATTGCCCGCCGACCCGGAGCAGGAGCCGGACTGTTCGGAGCCAGTATTGCTGCGGCACTGGCAGGTGGTGTCCTTACCGGGGCATTGGGCAGCGGTGTGGAGGTTTCCCGCTACGGATATGGAGAACTCTCCATGAACCTCAACGCGGCCTGGAACCCCAGCTCCCGCGGCGGGTATGCCTGGTCTAGAATTTTGCCGCAGCAGACCCAGTACGCGGGGCAGTATGACGGTTTCAATTATCTGGGCCTTGGCGTGCTGGTGCTGGCACTGGCCGCGCTGGGATACAGCCTTTGGAAAACACTGCACCAGCCGGGCTGTGCGCGCCGATGGTGGCAGCGCAACCTGCCCCTGGTGCTGGCCAGCCTTTTCCTGACCCTGTTTGCGGCCAGTAATAATCTGACTCTGGGAAACTGGAAAATCAGTATCCCTTTTCCCCAGGTTTTGACCGACCTGTGCGGGATTTTCCGATCAAGCGGCCGGATGTTCTATCTGGTGGAGGCCTGCATCCTGCTGTTCGGCGTCTATACTCTGCGGGAGGCTGCCGGCAATTCCGGCCGGGGCCGTGTTTTGGCCTGTCTTCTTCTTGCATCCGTGGCGGCGCTGCAGTTGTGGGATCTGTCCCTTGTTGCAGCCCAGAAGCGCCAGCTCTTTGAACAGCCGGTGGAAGCCACCGTTGTCAACGCGGAGCAGACCCAACACCTCGGCAGCGGTCATACGCAGCTTCTCGCTGCGTCGGAACTGCGGGCGGACCGTACCCGGCGCCTGGCGATTCTGGCGGGCAAACAGGGGCTTGCCACCAATATTTCCATCGCAGTATCCGGCAGTTATCCCGGTGCGGAAGAGTCCGCCCGGCAGGCGGGGGCGCTGCTGGATGGCGGGCAGTATGATCCCGACGCTGTCTATGTCACCAACGACGAAGCGCAATATAACCGGTGGCAGCAGATTTTTGCGGAGGATCCCGGTGTGCTGCTGTTCGTGACGGATTCCTGCTATTTCCTTGTGCCGCAGCCCACGGCCTGAATACCGGAAACATGATTTTGGGAGGACGATTATGAGAGCTGTGATACAACGGGTCGCACGGGCGTCCGTTACCGTCAACGGCGGCGAACCCCGCTCCATCGGCAGGGGCATTGTGATCCTGCTGGGTGTGGGAGATACTGATACTTTGGACATCGTGCCCAAGCTGGCGGAAAAGTGTGCTCATCTGCGCATTTTTGAGGATGAGCAGGGCAAACTCAACCGCAGCGCGGTGGAACTGGGGTACTCAGCTCTTGTGGTGAGCAACTTTACCCTCTACGGGGATACCTCGCGCGGCCGCCGCCCCAGCTTTATCCGTGCAGCCAAACCGCCGCTTTCGGTGGACGGCTATGAGGCCTTCCTCCGGGAGCTGTCCGCCCAGGGACTTGCCGGGGTGGAACACGGGGAGTTTGGGGCGGATATGCAGGTGGATCTGGTCAATGACGGTCCGGTGACCATCTGGATCGACACCGACGACTGGAACCGCTGAGAGACCCTCATACCAAAAGGAGAACCATCATGAATCTGATTCATATCACGGCCTCTGCGCCGCTGTTTACCAACACCTTTTTGATCCTGACCAAGGCCGGCCATGCCGTTGCCATTGACCCGGCAGCAGATCCGGCAGTTTACCTGTGCCGCATTGAACAGGAAAACGTGCAGCTCACCCATATCCTTTTGACCCATGGCCATTACGACCATGTGGGGGCTGTGGTGGAACTGCAGAAAAAGACAGGTGCGGCAGTGTACGTCCAGCCGGAGGATACCAACAATCCTCCCATGTTCCCGCTGCCCTCCATCGGCACCGCCTACCCGGAGGATGGAATTCTCAGGATCGACGAACTGGAATTCCGTATCTGGCGCACCCCCGGCCATACGCCGGGCAGCGTCTGTTTGTACTGTGATGGAGTGCTGTTCAGCGGCGACACCCTCTTTGCCGGCAGCTGCGGCAGGGTCGATCTGCCGGGCGGCAGCGCGGCAGATATGCGCAACAGCCTTTCCATGCTGTCAAAATTGCCTCTGCCCGGGGGGACGAAAGTTCTGCCGGGCCATGAGTATTTCTCCACGTTCGGGGAGGAACTCCGGCACAATCCGTATCTTCTGGGAGAGTGGTATTGACAAATGGCGAACGAATCGATCTGTCTGATCCTTCAGGGCCTGGCGGGCTATGAAGCGGAGCACACCGCACGAATGTTTTTCTCCGGCCTGCACCGGGAGGAGACCATGCCTCAGGAAGACGACTGCCTGCTGATTTCCTCCCGCCCCCATGCCCAGCTGGTTTATCTGCGCCGGGGAGGACAGGCTGACTGGTCTGCCTGTGCTGCCGCTCCTGGGGAGGCGGATGCCGACCGGGAATATGCACTGTGCCGGATGCTCTATCACTTCCTTATGAAAAAGACCGGCATCCGGCCGCCGTGGGGCATGATGACGGGAGTGCGTCCCGTCCGCATCATCCATGATATGCGTGCAGCCGGTGCCACTGAGGAGGAGATCCGGGCACGGTTCGTGGACCACTTTGAATGCACACCCGAACGCTTTGAGACGGCACTGCGCATTGCGGAGGTCCAGCGCCCCATTCTGGCTGCAGCCAGGCCGATGGAATACAGCCTGTATGCCGGAATTCCGTTCTGCCCTTCGCGGTGCAGTTACTGCAGTTTTGTTTCCCGCACAGTGGGGGACAAGGCGACCCGTGCCCTGGTCCAGCCTTATGTGGACTGTCTCTGCAAGGAGCTGGCGGCCATGCGGGATGTGGCGGATTCCTGCGGACTCCATCTCAAGACCCTGTACATCGGAGGGGGAACCCCCACGAGCCTTTCGGCAGCGCAGCTGCGTCAGCTGATGGGGTGCCTGGCGGAACTGTTTGACCTGAACAGCCTCAGTGAGTATACTGTGGAGGCCGGCCGTCCCGACTGCACCGACGCGGAGAAACTGCGGGTACTGAAAGAGTACGGTGCCACGCGGATTTCCATCAACCCTCAGACGTTCTCGGACGAAGTGCTGAAGAATATAGGCCGGAAACACAGTGCCCAGGATATTCTGGACTGCTTTGCCCAGGCCCGTGCTGCGGGGCATGACAACATCAATATGGATCTGATCGCAGGCCTGCCCGGGGATACGGTGGAAGGTTTCAGAAAGAGCCTGGAAACCGCCATTTCCCTGGAACCGGAAAATATCACCGTGCACACGCTGACTTTAAAACGCGCCTCCAATCTGGTGGTGGAACACCGCCCGGACGCATACGATGATGTGGCAAGGATGCTGGCCCATTGTGATCTGCTGGAAAAGGCCGGGTATCGTCCCTACTATCTATACCGCCAGAAGGGAACGCTCCAGAACCTGGAAAACGTGGGCTGGTGCAAACCCGGGTATGAAGGGCTGTACAACATTTACATCATGGAAGAAGTTCATACCATCCTCTCCGCGGGAGCGGGCGGTTCCACCAAACTGGTACAGCCTGGTGTGCGCCACGCCCGCATCGAGCGAATCTTCAATTATAAGTATCCGACAGAATACATCGGGCAATTCGATACCGTTCTTGCACGCAAGAAAGGAGTGAAGGAGTTCTATGACACTTTTGCCGGTACAGATCCCGAAACGCCTTATCAGCAGTGAGATTGTCAATTTTGCCGCACAGCGGCCCGGTGAGTTTGCCGAGATGTGCGAGCGTCAGTATGACGTGCGGATCCGGCGGGCAGTGGACACCATTCTGGATTCGGGGCGCGGTCTGGTACTGCTCACGGGTCCTTCCAGCTCGGGCAAGACAACTTCGGCCAAGCGCCTGGCTGCGGCAGTGCGGGAGACGGGCCGCCGCAGTGAGGTCATCAGCCTGGATGATTTCTTCGTGGGGGAGGGCCGCTATCCCAAGCGGGCGGACGGCAGCGACGATTATGAGTGTGTCGAGGCACTGGATATCCCTCTTCTGCAGAGCTGCCTGCGGGAACTGGCCGAGACGGGGGAGTGCGACGTCCCGCAGTTTGACTTCCTGACGCAGATGCCATCGGGCAAGATCCGTCATGTGGACTGCCGTGACGGTGTTGCTATTGTGGAAGGCCTGCATGCTTTCAATCCGGTCCTCACCGATCCTCTTCCTGAAACAGCCCATCTCCTCATCTACGCAAGTCTGCGGGAGGAATACTGCGACACCGTCGGAGCGCGGACGGTCGCCACACGGGATATCCGGCTGGCCCGCCGCCTGACCCGGGATGCTCTGTTCCGGGGACACGGGGCAGATTTTACACTGGACCTGTGGCCCCATGTCTGCGAGTCGGAAAACCGGTATATCAAGGTGTTCAAAAACCGGGCAGATCTTGTGCTGGACACTTCGTTCAGCTATGAGCCCTGCCTTTGGAGCGGCTTGCTGGCGCCCATGTTGGGAACGGTACAGCCGGAAAGTCAGCACGCGGTACGGCTGGCGGCGCTGTGCGCGCAGCTGCAGCCGTTTGCCCCCATCTCCAAAGAGATGGTGCCGGAACGCAGCATTCTGAGAGAATTTATCGGCTGAACTGCGAGAAGTTCCTGCAAAATGGAAAGAATTAACGAAACGTACACAAATCAGGCCTTTTTGCACGTTGCAAACCGGTAAGGGATACGCTATAATGCAGATAACTAAGCTGTCGAATTGCTGTTATATGCTTCAGAATACGGGTGTCGGCAGCTGCTATTCCACAGCATAGAAAGAGGTGCACAGATTATGTTTGAATTGGATATCGAGATGCTCAAAGAGCAGGGCCTTCAGATTATGGATACCGCCAAAAAGACTGCCATTGACATTGCGGACAAGGGTAAAAACCAGCTGGAACTGCTGAATCAGCAGGCGCGTCTGTCCAAGTCCCAGCGCCAGCTTGGCGCGCTGGTTTACAGCCTGCACAAGGCCGGTGAGGAGAACCAGCCCCTCGTTGACAAGTATATCGAGGCCATTGCCGAGATCGAGAAGAATATTGAGGAGATCAAGGCACACATGACTCCCGCGGAGCGCGCAGAGGCGGAAGCGGCGGAGGCCGAGACCGTGGAGGCGGAGACTGAGCCGGAGGCTGCGGACGAGGAGCCCATTGAGGAAGAGGCGGACCGCCCCAGAGGGGAAACCAAGATCTGCCCGGTTTGCCACTCTGAGGTTGATGCCGAGGCGCTGTTCTGCAACCACTGCGGCGCACAGCTGTGATTTCTGTCCAAAGATGATAGAATACCGGCAAAAAGACCACTATGACGTGAAGGACCTGGTTCGGATCATAACGCTTCTGCGGGATCCGGAAAAGGGTTGCCCGTGGGACAAGGTTCAGACGCATGAATCCATCCGCATGAATTTCCTGGAGGAAGCCTATGAGGCGGTGGACGCCCTGGACTGTGATGACCCGGAGCTCATGTGTGAGGAATTGGGCGACGTATTGATGCAGGTGGTGTTTCATGCCTGCATGGAAAATGAGCGCGGCCGTTTTACCTGGCAGGATGTCTGTGACGGCGTCTGCCGCAAGCTGATTTTCCGTCATCCCAATATTTTTGGTGCTCAGCCCGGAACCGAAGGCATAAACGATTGGGATGCGCTCAAAAATAAGGAAAAGGGCCGGGCGACGCTTGCCCAGGATCTGGACAGCGTTCCCAAGGCAATGCCTGCGCTGATGCGTGCCTCAAAGCTGCAGAAACGGGCGGAGCGGCATCTGGGCGGCAGCCCGATGGAAGGCGATGCTCTTTTGCGGGCCGCCGGACAGGCCGTAGAAGCCGAGCCTGGTACTGCCGAGGAGACAGTGGGCAGGCTTCTGTTTGAGACAGTGCGCCTGGCCAGGGCAGCCGGAGTGGATCCGGAACAGGCACTGCAGAGATACAACGCCCATTGCGTTGCCGAGACGGAACAAACGTCCCGGCAGATAACTCCCGACAACGGGATATGAAATTACCAGTCAAAAAGCATCCGGAATTGCCGGAATGGAGGTTCCGAGACAAGCGCTTTTTGCAGATAAATTACTTGGAGGTATAAAAAAATGACCAAAGTTGAACTGATTGCCGCTGTTGCCGCTGATGCCGGCCTGACCAAGAAAGATGCCGAGAAGGCTGTCAACAGTGCTGTCAACGCCATCACCGAGGCGCTGAAGAACGGCGAAAAGGTCTCCCTGGTCGGCTTCGGCACGTTTGAAGTCCGTGAGCGTCCTGAGCGCAAGGGCCGCAACCCCCAGACCAAGCAGGAAATCACCATTCCTGCTTCCAAGCTCCCGGCATTCAAGGCCGGCAAGGCTCTGAAGGACGCTGTCCAGTAAGTCAGCCGAAAAAGCATTGCCCGTCGCTGAAAGCAAGGCGTGCACAGAAAAGCGGTTTTCTGCATCCAAGGGCAGATGGCAGCTTTCCTGTGCTTGCTCTGCCCAAAAGCGGCGGGCGTTTGCATATCGGAGGAATACCCCACAGCAGGAGGAATCAAGATGCGATTGGATAAATATCTGAAGGTCAGCCGCCTGATCAAGCGGCGCACACTGGCAAACGAGGTGGCCGATGCCGGCCGTGTCCTGGTCAACGGCAAGGCGGCCAAAGCCAGTTATGCGGTCAAAGCTGGCGACGAGATCGAGATTACCTTTGGCAACAAGCCAGTCAAGGTGAAGGTACTTTCGGTGGAAGAACCCCGCGGCAAGGATGTGGCGCGGGAATTGTATGAAGTGATTTCCGGCTGAACCGGCATATTTTGTTTCGGGCCCGCATATATAGCTAGGGAAACCAAGCTGATATGCGGGCCCGGTTGTTTGTGCCGCGCCCCGAAACAGGAGGTGGCAGGCATGCCGTCCAGACAGAATGAACTGCAGCTGACCGAATTGCCGGTACAGGCGCACACCTTGACGTTGGAGGACAGGCGCACGTTGGTGGCAACCGGCGTCACGCGGGTCATCAGCTGCGACGAGACCGGAGCTTCACTGGAAACCACGCAGGGGAACCTCACCATTGGCGGACAGCAGATCCAGGTGGGAGAGCTCTCGGTACGCACGGGAGAGGTGCGCATTACAGGGAAAATAGAGTTCCTGCAGTACAGTGAAAACAAGCAGACATCCGGTGGATTTCTCCGGCGCCTGTTCGGGTAAAAATCCATGGCAGTTTCTCCGCCGTTCTGGGCGGTTTGGACGGACGTGCTGTGGTGCCTGGGAATCGGACTGTGCATCGCGGCGGGGCGCAGCGCCCTGGAACTGCTTTTTGGGGAAGGCCGTTTTGCAGGGCTGATTCTGGATCTTTTGAGTTTTGCGGCGGCAGCGGTGGCGGTCTGCGGCTTTGCAGCGGAGCTGTCCGCCAGCGGAACGGCACGCTGGTATATGGCGGCGGCAATGGGAACGGGGGCATTGGGATGGCAGATTACGGCGGCGCCGGTATTGCGGCGAGGCATGCATTTTCTGCTGAAGATGCTTGCCATGCCTTTGCGGTGGAGCGAGAAAAGGATAGCCGGGCCTGTAAAAGCCTGGTTCTGCCGGAAAATATCCGGAATCGTGCAAAGGGCTAAGGAGCACAAACGGTTAAAAAAGAGAAAAAAACAGAAAAAAATGTTGCAAAATGCAAAAAGGATATTATATAATTAAACATACGCAGGCGCCTGAGTCTGCATTGCCTGAGATGCAGCCGGAAGGGAGGCGGATCGCAACGATGAAAAAGCGTGGGAAAATGCCCAAGTGGGTACTGCCGGCACTGATTTGTTTGCTGTGTGGGTATCTGGTTGTCAACGTGATCCGCTGCCAGGTGACAATCGGTTCCAAACGGCAGGAGCTGGACTCTCTCCAGACGCAGGTCGAAGAGCAGAAGGCCGAGAACGAGGAACTGGATCGGGCCCTTTCCGACGGGGAGGATGCCATCATTGAGCGGATTGCCCGGGAACAGGGCTATGCCCGCCCGAATGAGCGGATCTTCTACGACATCAGCGGCAAGTAATTCTTTTAGGGCAGAAATGGCTTTGCGGGCCTTTTCTGAAAATACAGCGAAAGCAAAGGGGTATTACAGTTTGGCATTACAGGTAGGGGACATTTTGGAAGGCAAAGTCACCGGCGTAAAACCGTTTGGTGCCTTTGTTGCGCTGCCGGAAAACAAGACCGGCCTTGTCCACATTTCGGAAGTTTCGTATGAGTTTGTGCAGGATCTCTCCACGGTCCTGTCTGAGGGACAGACTGTTTCGGTCAAGGTCCTGAATATTGCTCCGGACGGCAAGATCGCACTGTCGATCAAGCGTACCCAGCCGGCTCCCGAGCGCGGCCATCGCCAGGGCGGCGGAAACAACAGCCGCGGCCCTCGTCCGCAGCGCCGTGAGGCCCCCCCGCGTGTCTGGCAGCCCAAACCGTCCCAGCCCAAGGGCGAGATGAGCTTTGAGGATATGATGGCGCGCTACAAAACCCAAAGCGAAGAAAAGATCGCAGACCTCAAGCGCGTGACGGAAAACCGTCGTGGTGGGTATTCCCGCCGCCGTGGTTGATTGGCTTTGCAGGAATCATAGATCATAAAGAAAAATCAGGCTCTGTTGTCGCACAGCATTCGGACGCAGGGCCTTTTTGGGTTATCTGCTGATATGGATAACTCCCGCAAAATATCTGCCCGAAAAGCATGGGTGACACATGGAAACGGAGGTTTTTCGACCATCGAATCCTTGTGTCACTTGGCATGCAGTCGGGCCGTGTTCACAAAGAAAGGATTTGCTATGCCTGAGCGTTACACACTTGTTGCGCCCTGTTTTTTTGGTACGGAATCAACACTCTCCTTTGAGGTCAAGCGCTTGGGCGCGGAAAACGTCAAAGTGACCGACGGCCGCGTTGCCTTTGAGGGGGATGCCTCCCTCATTGCAGCGGCAAACCTGAATCTCCGCACGGCAGAGCGGGTTCTCCTGCTGCTCAAAACGGCCCGTACCGTCACCTTCGACGAACTGTTTGACAGTGTTTACAGCATTGCCTGGGAAGATATCTTGCCGCCCGACGCCCAGTTCCCGGTCAAGGGGTCCAGTCTGTCCAGTACCTTGTCCAGCGTACCGGCCTGTCAGAGCATTGTCAAAAAAGCGATCGTCAAGCGCCTGATGGCCGGGCATCATGTGACTACATTGCCCGAGACAGGAGCACTTTACAAGATCCGTTTTGCCCTGCGCAAGGACGTGGTGGAGATCATGCTGGACACCTCCGGGGATGGCCTGCACAAGCGGGGGTATCGCCGCAATGCGACGCTTGCGCCCATCAAGGAGACGCTGGCTGCCGCCATTGCGGACCTGGGGCATGTCCGCCGCGACACATTTGTACAGGATCCGTTCTGCGGTTCGGGTACTATGGTGATTGAGGCGGCACAGAAAGCGCTGAACATTGCTCCCGGCCTGCGCCGCCGGTTTGCTGCGGAGGCATTTGCCTTTTTGCCCCGGGAGGTCTGGGCACAGGAGCGACGCAAGGCCTTGGAGGCGGCCCGCATGGACGCCGCCTTTGAGGGAGTGGGATATGACATTGACCCGGCAGCGGTTGCGCTGGCCACGGCCAACGCCAAGCTGGCCGGAGTAGGGGATCGGTGCCGGTTTGAAGTGGCCGATGTCAAGGATTTCCATGCCATGACCCAGGCGGTGGTGCTGACCAATCCTCCGTATGGCGAGCGTCTGGGCGATGCGGCGGAAGCAGCTTCTCTGGCACGGGTTCTCGGACAGGTGTGGCGTTCGGCGCCGGGAGCCGGACTGTATGCCATCACGGCGGATGCTGCGTTTGAGGAGCACTTCGGAGCCAAGGCGACCAAACGGCGCAAGATCTATAACGGGATGATTCCCTGTCAGCTTTATATGTATTTCCAACCCCGCGAATTTTCGGGCAAGCGCAATTCTGCAGCGCCGGCCCGTCATCAGTAAAGGAGGTTCCGCCGGTGGAAGATCTGAAACTTGCGGTCCTGATCGATGCAGACAACATCTCCCCCAAATATGTGAAGGCCATTCTGGATGAGGCTGCGTCTTTTGGCGTGGCCACCTGCAAACGCATCTACGGCGACTGGAGCGACAGCCGCCTGAAAAGCTGGAAGGATGTACTGCTCAACAACTCCATCATTCCGGTGCAGCAATACAGCTATACCACGGGCAAAAACGCAACCGATTCCGCCATGATCATCGATGCCATGGATCTTTTGTATTCCGGCAATCTGGACGGTTTCTGCATTGTATCTTCGGACAGTGATTTTACCCGCCTGGCTGCCCGCCTGCGGGAAGCAGGAAAGCTGGTCATCGGCATGGGGGAAAGCAAGACCCTCGGCCCCTTTGTCAAGGCTTGCGACCAGTTCAAATATCTTGACCTCATTCTCGACAATGCGGAGCCGGAGGAAGAGACGGTCGTTCCCACAGCAGGGGAAGCCCTGCAGGCGGCCAGCGACGATACAGCCATCAACCGGGATTCGGTGGAGCGGCTGGTGCATGGCATGATCGACGAGATGGACGACGGCACCGGATGGGTACGCACCAGCCGGATTGGCGATCAGCTCATCAAGCGCTACCCGGACTTTGACGTGCGCAATTTCGGCAGTAAGAGCCTGAACCGTTTTCTGGCCGCCCTGCCTGGTCTTGAGGTGGAGGAACGGATGCTCTCCAACGGCAATCCCATCCAGTTTGTCCGTATCCGCCCCCAGCCTGCTCCCAAAAAGCCGGGGCGCAAGGCGATTAGAAGCGGCGGCAAAAAGCGCGCAGTCCGCAAAAAGACATCTTGAACCGGAGCGGGGCCGGACCGACGGCAAACGCAGATTTTGCAGCGAGCCCCTTTCGATTGCCGGGTGAAAAAATAAAAACGGAACAAACACCGCAGTACTGCAGTATGTTTTGCAGCTGCGGTGTTTTTTTTGTGCCTCCGCATGGAAAAAATCGAAAATTTATGCATGATTTTGCAGAAATATGGTATTTTTCTTCCGCCCACCCTTGCGAAACACCGATATTTATATTACTATAATAAAGTGCACGCCGGTTGGTTGTGAGGAAACGATGGAAAAGACCGGCGATTGAGGAGGAGAGATTATTATGAAAAGAATTGTCAGCACTGTGCTGGCTGCGGCTCTGGTGTTGAGCCTGGCGGCCTGCTCCAACGGAGACACCGGAACTTCCGCTGCGGATGACAGCAGTGAGGCTTCCACATCGGCCACCACCGAGGGTGCCGAGGCGGACGGTGAGAAGAGTGACCTTGCCTACATTCAGGACAAGGGCACCATGATCATTGGCTATACCGTCTACGCTCCCATGAACTATACCGATGACGAGGGCAACTTTACGGGCTTTGATACCGAGCTTGCCACGGCCGTCTGTGAGAAACTGGGAGTCGAGCCGGTTTTCCAGGAGATCAACTGGGAGACCAAGGTGGTTGAATTGGACGCCGGTACCATTGACTGCATCTGGAACGGCATGACCCTGACCGATGACATCATGGAGAACACGTCCTGCACCGAGCCCTACGCCAAGAACGCGCAGGTCATTGTCATGAAGAAGGACGCTGCCTACACCGGCACGGCGGATCTTGTGAGTGCCAGCATCGCCTATGAGGCGGGTTCTGCTGGCCAGGATACCATTGAGGCGGAGGAAAATCTGTCTCAGGCGGATCTTGTGCCCAAGACGGTCCAGGCGGACTGCCTGCCGGAAGTCGAGGCAGGCAACTGCCAGGCTGCAGTGCTTGATCTGACGCTGGCCAACGCCATGATCGGCGAAGGCACCAGCTATACGGATCTGGAGATCAAGGATGAGCTGAACGTGGAGGAGTACGGCGTTGCCTTCCGCAAGGGCAGCGATGTGGCCGCTGCGGTCAACGATGCCTTTGCTCAGCTGCGTGAGGACGGTACCATGCAGGCGCTGGCCGACAAGTACAATCTGGAACTGGCTGACTGAAACATTTGAAACAGGCCCTGCGCGCGGCGGACATCGTCAGCGCGCAGGCGCCTTTGTGTCTTGACAGAAAACCGGGATACGCCTTTGCAAGAGGGCGGCCCGGCACGGGGATGTGGAAAACATGAGTGAAGTCATGGTGATATGGGGGCGGCTGACAGAGAGTTTCTGGCTCAATACTGAGCTGTTTCTCCTGACGCTGGTCTTTGCACTTCCGTTGGGGCTGGTGGTGGCCTTTGGCTCCATGAGCCGGTTTTTGCCGCTGCGCGGGGTGGTGCGTACCTTTGTCTGGGTCATCCGCGGTACGCCGCTGATGCTGCAGATCATTGTCATCTATCTGGGGCCCGGCCTGATGGGCTGGGGCAATCCCTGGCCGGCCGGCAGCTTCGGCCGTCTTTGGGCGGCGGTTGCGGCGTTCGTCATCAACTACGCCTGCTACTTCTCCGAGATCTACCGCGGCGGTATCGAGGCAGTGCCCAAGGGCCAGACAGAGGCCGGTCAGGTGCTGGGCATGACCAAGCCGCAGATTTTCTTCCGGGTAACGCTTTTGCAGGTGGTCAAGCGCATTCTGCCGCCCATGGGCAATGAGGTGATCACCCTGGTCAAGGACACGGCCCTGGCCAATGTCATCTCCAACAAGGAGATCATCATGATGGCCAAGGAATACAGCGCCAAGGGTCTGATCTGGCCGCTG